>JACDDX010000215.1 GCA_013816685.1 Gemmatimonadales bacterium | reverse complement strand
GAAGTGGAACGGCCTGGAGGTGATCGCGCCGATCCAATAGTCAGGCTGGGTCGCAAGCGTACCTCGGATGAACTCGCGGGTGTAGCGCCCGACGCGGAGGTCCACGATGAGTGCGCGGTCGGAGCGCGGGTCGCTCACGGCAGCACGGCCAGACAGACATCGTTGTCGGTGCGGCCGAGCTGTTGGGCGGAGTAGACGATGGCAGAGCCGTCTGGGAGCCAGGCGGGCGAGCGATCGGGGCCCGCATTGAGGGTGAGCCGCGCTGGATCGCCGGGTACGAAGGGTCGGTCGCTGGTCGCCGGAGGGTCGCTGACCGGCGCGGTATGGTCGCAGGCCGCCACGAGAATCCAGACGCTGGCCAGGGCCGGTCCGATCGATCCTCGCATGGCGTCTCCCGCGTTGTCGCACGCCGGTGTCGGTGGTGTGGCGAATCAGACAGTGACGCCTGGCCATGCACGGGGTGCACATCGGAACTCCCGGTGCGCGTGGCCCGGAACTCCAGCCCTCGTTAGGCTTCCGCCATGAAACCTGGGCGTTGGCGCTGGCTGCTGCTAGTCGCGGGCCTCGCGGTGGTCGTTCTCCTCGGCCGTCGAGCCGGCGCCGAGCTGCCCACGTTCGCCGCGTGGGTGCAGGGCCTTGGCGCCTGGGCGCCAATCGCGTTCATCGTGGGGTACGTGGTCGCTGCGGTTGCGTTCATCCCTGGATCGTTCCTCACCCTCGCTGCCGGTGCCGTGTTCGGGCTGGGCCGCGGCGCCCTCTTCGCGTTCCTCGGCGCGACTTTGGGAGCCGCCGCCGCATTTTTCGTCTCGCGCCACCTCGCCCGCTCGGCCGTGGAGCGGCGGCTCGCGTCGGATGATCGCTTTCGGGCTGTCGACCGCGCCATCGGACGGCAGGGCGGCCGCATCGTCTTTCTCCTTCGCCTCTCGCCGCTCTTCCCCTACACCCTCCTCAACTACGCGCTCGGCCTCACCACCGTGCGGTTCCGCGACTATCTCCTCGCCTCGGCCGGCATGATTCCCGGCACGCTGCTCTACGCGTACTACGGCAAAGTGGCGGGCGACGTCGCGCAGCTCGCTGGCGGCGCGGCAGCGCCGCGCGGCACCGCGTACTACGTCGTGCTCGGGATGGGGCTCGTCGCGACCGTGGTGGCGACCGCCGTCATCACCCGGACCGCGCGCCGTGCGCTGACCGACGCCACCACGGGCGAACCCGACCGATGACTGATTCGACGGCTCCTCTCACCGAACCCGCCGCTTTGGAGGATGAGTTCGAGCGCGAGCGACTCGCAAACGTCCGGCCACCCGGCTGGATCGATCCCGATCCCAAACCGCGCTACCACCTCGTCGTCCTCGGCGGCGGGACGGCCGGCCTCGTCACCGCATCCATCGCCGCCGGGCTCGGGGCCACCGTGGCGCTGGTCGAACGGCACCGAATGGGCGGCGACTGCCTCAATGTCGGGTGCGTGCCCAGCAAGGCGATCATCGCCGGTGCGCGCTCCTGGCAGGAAGCACGCGAGAGTCGGGACCGCTTCGCCGGCCCTCCGGCGACGGGTTCGGGGGACGTCGACGCGGTGCTCACGCGCATGCGACGAATTCGCGCTCGCATCAGCCGCATCGATGGCGCGCCGCGCTTCCGCGACCTCGGCATCGACGTCTTCCTGGGCGACGGGCGCTTCACCGCGCCCGATCGGATCGAGGTGGCGGGCCGCGCGCTCCGGTTCCGCCGGGCGGTCATTGCCACCGGCAGTCGGGCCGCCGTTCCGGATATTCCGGGACTCGGCGATACCGGGTACCTCACCAACGAATCGTTCTTCGAGCAGCCGACCCTGCCCGCGCGGTTGCTGGTGATCGGTGGAGGTCCCATCGGCTGCGAACTGGCGCAGGCCTGTGCCCGGCTCGGCACCCGCGTGACGCTCGTGGGTCGAGAAGCGCGCCTGCTGCCCAAGGAAGGTCCGGAGGCGGCCGACATCGTGGAGCGCGCGCTGCGGCGCGATGGCGTGCGCGTGATTCATCAGGCCAGGGTCACGCGGGCGATGCGGCAGGGTGAAGACAGTGTGCTCAGTGTAGAACACGGCGGGGCGATCGAGGACATCGCTGGAAACGACATCCTGGTCGCTACCGGTCGTGCGCCGACGGTGAGCGGGCTGGGGCTGGAGGAAGCCGGTGTCCGCGCCTCGCCGCGCGGTGTGGAGGTGGACGACCGTCTCCGGACTTCGAATTCACGGGTCTTCGCGGCGGGCGACGTCTGCTCCCGCTATCGCTTTACCCACGCGGCCGACGCGCAGGCACGGCTGGTCGTGGCCAACGCGCTGTTCCGCGGCGTGGGCGGTGGACGCGTGAGCCGTCTGGTCATGTCGTGGGTCACCTACACCAGTCCCGAGGTGGCGCATGTCGGCCTGACCGCGGCCGAGCTGCACCAGCGAGGCACTGCCACCGACGCCATCACGATTCCGATGCACGACGTTGACCGCGCGGTACTCGACGGCGAGGAGGACGGCTTCTTCCGCGTGCTGCTGGCGCGGGGCAGCGACCGGATCCTTGGGGCCACGCTCGTGGCTCCGCATGCGGGCGAGATGATCGGCGAGATCGCCCTCGCGATGACCGCCGGTCTGGGCCTCGGGAAGGTCGGTGCGACGATCCACCCGTATCCGACTCAGGCGGAGGTGTTCCGCAAGGCGGCGGATGCGTGGCGCCGGGGTCGGCTCACCCCGGCCGCGCGCCGCGGGCTGCGCACGTTCTTCCGGATTTTCGACTGACGCTGGCGCCCGGTACCGCGAGTCGGTATATCGGACGCTTCGCCATCAGCCAGGAGGCAGAATGTTCAAGGAGTTCAAGGCGTTCGCGATGCGCGGGAACGTGCTCGACCTCGCCGTCGGCATCATCATCGGCGGCGCGTTCGGCACCATCGTCAAGTCGCTCGTGGACGACGTCATCATGCCGCCGATCGGGCTCGCGCTCGGCAACGTGGACTTCGCCGATCTCTTCCTGACGTTGAAGGATGGGTCCAAGGCGCCACCGCCGTACGCCGGGCTCGCCGAGGCAAAGGCGGCCGGAGCGGTGACGATCAACTACGGACTGTTCTTCAACAGCATCATCACCTTCCTCATCATCGCCCTCTCCGTCTTCCTCCTCGTGCGCGCCGCCAATCGGCTGCAGCCGAAGGACGCGACGGCGGCCCCGTCCACCAAGGACTGCCCCTTCTGCCGCATGGCGATTCCGGTCGGCGCGACCCGGTGCCCGCACTGCACCACGGATCTGCGCGCCGCGGCGTGATGGCCGCGCGCGGCGCACACCACGTCGGACATGGCGCGCTGCTGGTGCTCGCGACCGCCGTCGCGCCCGGCCGCTGCGAGTTCGCGACCGACGCATCGTCGGGACAGCTCAGGATCGTGGTCGGGACGGTGGAGCGGGTGAGTGCGGAAGGATGCTGGCGTCTGCGTGCCGACGACGGCACCAGCTATGAGCTGCGTGCGGCGCAGGCGCCGTCCGCCCTGCTCCGCGACGGGGCGCGAGTCCGGGCCGCGGTCGTTCCGCGGAACGATCTCGCGAGTGCCTGCGGCGCGGGCACGCCGGCCGATGTCGAGCAGCTGCTCGGAACGAGCCTTTAGTCGACTTCGAGCCTGCCGCACCCTGACGAATCCGGCAACCTGCGGACACGATTATACTCCCCGGCGTGACGGGGTCGGTG
>JACDDX010000214.1 GCA_013816685.1 Gemmatimonadales bacterium | reverse complement strand
CCCAAGGGCAGCTCCGAGATGGTGGCCGCCGCGATCGGGCCTGTCATGATTTCCGTGTAAGCCACGGATGACTATTGAGGTCAATCTATCACAGAGGAAGCCGTCCAGGGAAGAGGACGACCAAGGTATTCAGGGCCATTTTCCAGCCCCATGTTCCCGTTCCGGATTCACCTCCCCGCTTACTTGAGATGTTCCGCAATCCGAGATACAGTAGCTTCATCGCTGCCTCGTCGGATGGGAAATGCCCGCGGGTTTTCGTCACCTTCCGGAGTTGGAAGTTGATGGATTCGATGGCATTCGTTGTGTACACCACTCGGCGGAGTTCGGCCGGGTAGTCGAGGAACGGGGTGAACTCGTTCCAGGCGCGGCGCCAGACGTCGATGACGCCGGGGTACTGGCGGCCCCAGTCGGTGTCGAGGTCCTTGAGCGCGATCTCGGCGGCCTCGAGGCTGGGCGCGGTGTAGATCGTCCGCATGCCGGTGGCGATCTTCTTCCGGTCCTGATAGGACACGAACCGCATCGCGTTGCGCACGACGTGCACCACGCACGTTTGCACGATGGTGTCGGGAAAGGCGCTGGTGACGGCCTCCGGCAGCCCGGACAGGCCGTCGCAGCACAGGATGAGGATGTCGCGCAGACCGCGGTTGCGCAGCTGCGTGAGGACCGAGTGCCAGAACTTCGCGCCCTCCGCCTCGGCGATCCACAGGCCCAGGGCGTGCTTGCGGCCGTCCACGTCCACGCCCACGGCCAGGTGCGCGACCTTGATCGTGACCGCGCCCTTGTCCCGGACCTTGATCCGCAGCCCGTCGATGTAGACGATCGGATAAACCTCGTCAACCGGCCGATTACGCCAGATCTCGATCTCGTCGACCACCACATCAGTGATGTTCGAGATCAGTTCCCGGGACGCCGCCACACCGTACACTTCCAGAAGATGCGCCTCGATGTCGCGGGTCGACAAACCCCGCGCATACAACGACAGAATCATCTCATCGATCTGTCCCAGTCGCCGCCGACGTTTCGGCACGATCTTCGGCTCGAAGGTTCCGTTCCGGTCGCGCGGCACATCGATCGTGACCGGCCCGTTCGCCGTGGAAACCGTTTTGCGGCCGCTGCCATTACGCGAGTTCCCGGTCCCGGCGCCGGCGGGATCATCGCGCTCATAGCCGAGCTCGTGGGTCATCTCGGCCTGCAAGGCACGTTCGATCACGGCCTTGGTCATCCGGTTGAGCAGCCCGTCGACCCCGTCGATCGGGGTACCGGTGATCTTCGCGTCGGCCAACAACGCATCGATCATCGACGGGTCGAGCGCGCCGGCCAACCGGCGAGCCGCCTCAGTCTCTTGATCTTCGGTGCCGGTGGTCTGGCTGACTTGCTTCACAGGTAGTCCTTCCCGGCAGCGTGAAGATCACGCAAAGCCGATCTTGGTCCACCCGCGGCTTACACGGCTGCCGTGACACGCCCACGCGATGGGCCTGGCCCCGGTCCCCTCGACGGCGTCGCTGGCCCGGATCTTCCGCGAGGCCGGTGTCGCCCGATCGGAGCCGCGCAAGAAGCCCCGCTCGGCGTGGCGGCGGTTCGTCTACCCGGCGCCGAACGCCTGCTGGCAACTCGACGCCACCGAGTACGTACTGACCGGTGGACGCAAGTGCGTGATCTTCCAGCTCATCGACGACCACTCCCGCTACGCGGTCGCCTCCCACGCCGCGGCCGGTGAGACCGCCCAGGACGCGATCGCGGTCTTCGACAAGGCCGTGGCCGCCCACGGCGTGCCGCAACGACTGTTGTCGGACAACGGGCTCGCCCTCAACCCGTCGCGGCGCGGCCTGGTCGGCCGGCTCGTCGGACATGTCGCCGCGCTGGGCACCGAGGCGATCACCGGCAAGCCGTACAAGCCGACCACCCAGGGCAAGAACGAACGCTTCCACCAGACCCTGTTCCGCTACCTCGACAAGCAGCCGCTGGCCGCCACACTCGGACAGCTCCAGGCCCAGATCGACGCGTTCGACCACGTCTACAACACCCAACGCCCTCACCAGGGGCTGCCCGGGCGGATCACACCGCTGGCCGCGTGGGAGGCGACTCCCCAGGCCGATCCACCCCGCCCGGAACCGGACCGGCCCGTCTACAGGCCGCCGGTCCCCGCCGTGGCGCCCCGCCCGACCCCGCCCGCAGGCCTACCCGCCGGCACACGCGTGAGAACGGTGAACACCACCGGCACCATCAGCGTCGACAGGGTGATCTACAAGATCGGTGTCGACCACGCCTTCGGGCAGGTCCTTGTCGTCAGCAACGGCAACCAGCCCGGCGACAAGATCACCATCACCGACCTCCAAGGCGAGATCCTCGCCGAGCACACCAGACCCGCTCCCGGCATCCGCTACGTCGGCAACGGCCACCCCCGCGGAAAACGACCGAACAACCCCGGAACGTCACCGAAGTCCTGACACACCAACCGTCACCGATGTCCTGAGGCAGAACTGTCACCGATGTCCTGAGACATCACAGGGGCTGTCGGACACAAGTTGATTCTACTCGCACAGGTGTTCGATTGCGAGTGGATTGTTGCAGCTCAACGCCGGTCGAGCCGGCCTGATGGGGTCATGATCGGCGCTTGCGGGACCTGGCCTGCACCCGTGCAGCCCAGGTCCCATTCTCGGCGATCATGGAGCGGAATACCGACGTTTCGTCGCCCCGTTTCACCTGGTTGGGGGATCGGTCTGGGGTCGGAGCTGTTGAACGGGACCGCCAGGTAGTCCCGGCTCGCGCCAGGCGCACCTGAGCGTCGCAGGTCCGGGAGGGCAGGTCGGGGACGGCACCCCTGCCGACCACATAATCCGATGAACGCCACAGAACGGCCGTACCGCGGAGGGCGGCCAAAGCCGGGCCGGGCTGCCCTCCGCCACCGAGCAGCAATCCGGCCCGCCTGCCGCGTTGTCGCAGGGCGATCATGCGCGCCCGCCGCTACCGCGTGGCCATGCCCGCGTCGACCCGCAGGATGTTGCCGGTGATCTGGTCGGCGTTGTCCGAGGCCAGGAACAGCACCGCGTCGGTGATGTGGTGCACCTCCGTGCGCCACTTGTCTCCGGGGAGGTTGCCGGCGGCCGAGAACGTCTCGAACGCCTCGTCGGCGGTCATCCCCATCGCGCCGGAGAGTCCCGAGACCATGCCGGAACCCTGCCCGTCGGACGGCCGGATCGTGGCCGGCGCGATTGCGTTGACGTTGATGCCGAACTCGGCGAGCTCGGTGGCCCAGGACGAGGTCAGGCCGTTGATGGCGTGCTTGGCCGCAACGTAGTGGGAGAGCATCGCGTGCCCGGCCCCGGTGACTCCCGACGAGATATTGATGATCTTCCCGGAGCGCCGCTCGATCATGTTCGGCACCACGTACTTGGTGACGTACATGTGGCCCTTGAGGATCGTGTCGATCACTGCGTCGAGCACGTGCGAGCGCATCTCGTGGATCGAGTCGAGCGCGGCGACGCCCGCGTTGTTGACGAGGATGTCGATGCGGCCGTCGAAGAAGTCCAGCGCCTTCGCCACCGATGCGCCGACCTGGTCCTCGTCGCGGATGTCGCACGGCAGGGGGATGCAGCGACGGTCGAGATCCTCGATCGCCGCCACCGTGTCCTCGAGCATCTGCGCGGTGGCGAGGGGGTAGATGTCCGGGATGGGCTCGGTGATGTCGAGGGCGGCGATGTCGGCGCCGGCGTCGGCGAACGC
>JACDDX010000213.1 GCA_013816685.1 Gemmatimonadales bacterium | reverse complement strand
CAGCGAGTGCATGTCGTGGGTGCCTTCGTAGGTGTAGACCGACTCGAGGTTGGCCATGTGCCGCATCGAGTGATATTCGACGAGAATACCGTTGGCGCCTAGGAGCCGGCGCGCCTCGCGGGCGACGTCGCAGGCCATGTTCACGTTGTTCCGCTTGCAGAGCGACACCTGTTCGGGCGTCATGGTGCCCTGGTCCTTGAGCCGGCCGAGCTGGAGGGCGATGAACTGCGCCTTGGTGATCTCGGTCAGCATGTCGACCAGGCGCACCTGCTGGATCTGGGTCTGCGCGATCGGCTTGTCGAACATGACTCGGCTCCCGGCGTAGCGGAGCGCCTCGTCGTAGCACGCCATCGCGGCGCCGATCGTGCCCCACGCGATGCCGTAGCGCGCCTGCGTGAGACACAAGAGAGGGCTCTTGAGACCACCGCTCTTCGGCAGGAGTGCGTCCTTCGGCAGGTGCACGTCCTGGAGATGGATCTCGCTGGTGTCGCTGGCGCGGAGCGAGAGCTTTCCCTTCTGGTCCTTCGCAGTGTAGCCCTTGGTGTCGGTCGGCACGATGAAGCCTCGCACCGATTTGATGTCGTCGATGTCGCCGGTCTTGGCCCAGATGATGGAGACGGTAGCCTGCGAGCCGTTGGTGATCCACATCTTGGTGCCGTTGAGGGTCCAGCCGTCGGCGGTCTCGCGCGCGGTGGTGATCATCCCGCCGGGGTTCGAGCCGAAGTCGGGCTCGGTCAGGCCGAAGCAGCCGATCTCCTGGCCCGACGCGAGCAGCGGGAGCCAGTGCTGCTTCTGCTCGTCACTGCCAAAGGCGTAGATCGGGTACATGACGAGGCCGCCCTGCACCGAGGCGAACGAGCGGATGCCCGAGTCGCCCCGCTCGAGCTCCTGCATGATCAGCCCGTAGGCGACATTGTTGAGGCCGGCGCAGCCGTACTCCTCGGGCAGGTTGGCGCCGTAGAGCCCCAGCTCGGCCATCCCGGCGATGAGCTGGCGGGGGAACTTGCCCTCGATATACGCGTCGCCGATGACCGGGATGAGGTTCTCGTCCACCCAGGTGCGGACGGTGTCCCGCACCGCGCGCTCGTCCTCGCTGAGGAGGGCGTCCAGATTGAGGAAATCCACTCCGGTGAACTGCGAGACGGCGGCCGTCGACGTGCCCATCGGTGCCTCGTGCGTGCGGGTTGAGGCGGAAAGATAACAGCGCTATCAGGCGGTCAGGTGACCGCAGCCAGGTGCTGTCCCGCTACTGCTGGAAGGTGTCGCAGTCCTTGGGGTTGCCGCTCTGGAAGCCGCGCTTGAACCAGCTCGCGCGCTGCTCCGACGAGCCGTGGGTGAATGCCTCGGGATGCACGCCTTGGCCCGTCATCTGGCCGATCCGATCGTCGCCGACGGCGGCGGCGGCCGTCAGGCCTTCCTCGACGTCGCCCTGCTCCAGCACCGGCTGACCGTCGGTGGTCTTCTCCTGCGCGGCGGCATGACCCCACACACCTGAGTAGCAGTCGGCCTGGAGCTCGAGTCGGACCGACAGCGCGTTGGCCTGGTCGGGGTTTCGTTCCATGGCCTGACGCACCCGGGCCTCGGTGCCGAGGAGACGCTGGACGTGGTGGCCGAGCTCGTGGGTGATGACGTAGGCCTGGGCGAAGTCACCCGGCGCGCCGAATCGGCGCCGCAGCTCGTCGTAGAAGCCGAGATCGATGTAGATCCGGTTGTCGCCCGGACAGTAGAACGGGCCCATGCCGGTCTGCCCGGTGCCGCAGGCGGTCTGGGTGGCGTCGCGGAACAATACCAGCCGGGCCCGCTCGTAGGTCCGCCCCTCCTGCTGGAAGATGGTGGACCAGGCTCCCTGCGCGTCGTTCAGCACGAAGGTGACGAAATCCTTGAGCTTCTCTTCCTCCGGCGTCGTGGCGGCGGGCACCAGGTTGCCGTCGGCGTCGGTCGTCGGGCCGCTCCCGGGCGCTGCGTCCGTCCCCGCGCCTACTACCGAGAAGAAATTTTTCCCGGTGAGGAGGCTCAGCACCAGCAGGATCGCGGCACCTCCCAGGCCCATCTTCATTCCGCCGCCGCCGAATCCGCCGCCCTGTCCCCGCCGGTCCTCGACATCACCGCTCGACCCACCAGGTGTCCAGCGCACGCGTCCTCCGGGGTGTAGAAGTTCGGTGACCCGCCGACGGGACGCGGCAGGGCCATGAAGGTTACCAGGGCATCCCGGTCTGGACGATCCGGCGTGCGTGGGGCAGCACGCCGACCTCCCGCGCCTTTCGCCGGAATTCAGGGCCGTGGTCCACCGCCTGACCGGTCTCCGCCTGCCACTGGTGCACCATCTCGTGCAGGAGGGTGTGCTGGACCTCGGACCAGGCGTGCTGCGCGATGTGCCGGCGGCTCAGCGCGATTTCGATCGGGCAGCCGGTGCGCAGATCCACACTGAGCTCGCCCAGCCGGGTGCGCATGCGTCCCGACAGCCGGATCGGAATGGTGCCCAGCGCCCCGCCGAAGTGCCCCTGGTTGAGCGCTGCGTGCGCCTGCTCCAGTCGGTGCAGCAGCATGAGGTCGCCAGGCTGGGGACACTCGACCGGCCGGACGGTGGCTGGCGCTGGCGGCGCGTGCTCCTCCACCGGGAACGCCAGAAACTCCCGCTCCGCCAGCCGCCGCACCGCGCGCGGGAGCCGCGGGTTGAGGAACCGCACCACGGCGCGCAGGACGCGGTCCGGCGCGCCGGTGTACCCCTGATGCAGCCGGAGCACGCCACGCGTGTTGAGGCTCAACATGACGCTCCGGTTCAGGTGCGTCACCACGTGCACGATGTCCGCGCGGAGGCCGAGGATCCGGAGCCGGTGATCGAGCCCCGGCCCCCGGCCGGTCAGCCGTTCGCGCAGCCCGCTCACGGCCCGCTCACAGCGGCTGGTCTCCACCGGCCACCGAGACGGTCGCCGCGGTGCCGCCGCCCTTCCGCGCAAACGACGCCGTGTCCGAGCGGAGAAATCGCTTCCCCGCCGTCTCGTAGCGGTAGTGCTGGATGTGCACCGCGTGCGCCTCGACCCGCACCAGGTTGAAGACCGACGGCCGGCCGTGGCGGGAGCGGAAGCTGTGCGTCCCCGCCGTGCTCACCGCGAGCGTGCCCTCGATCTGCCCCGCCCCTTCCTGGTGATCGTGCCCGCAGAGGATGACGTCGGCGCCGGTCGCCACCAGCCGGCGGTGGGTCGAGCGCCAGTGCGCCAGACCCATGCGGCGGGAGAGCGCGCCCGCCAGCACGTTGTGGTGGGTGACGAGCACCCTGACTGCGTTCGCCGGCGCCGCCGCAAACAACTGCCCCACCCGGTCGGTTTCGGCGGCCGGCAGGTGCCCCTTCACCGCGATGTCGCGCAGATTCCAGGTGAGCGAGCCCGCCACCACGCCGTAGCTGCTGAGCGCCCCGGCGATCACCGCGCCCGGCACTTCGAGCCAGGGCCGCAGCTCGGGCCCGAAGTAGCGCAGATACTTGGCGTACTTGGCCCGCTCGCCCGCCAGGTCAAACGGGCTCTTCCACCACTCGATGTCGTGATTGCCGGGAATAACCAGCGCGGGCGTATGCGTCCGCAGCCGGCGGATGAAGAGATGCGCCGCCTGAAACTCGCCGTGCCGTGCGCGCTGGCTCAGGTCGCCCGAGATGACCACGGCCGAAACGCCGAGGGACGCGAGGAACTCGTCGAGCGCCTCGAGCTGGGGAAGATCGGCGTGTCCCCCGAAGTGGAGGTCGGAG
>JACDDX010000004.1 GCA_013816685.1 Gemmatimonadales bacterium | reverse complement strand
TCGCGAGCGGCCATGCGCTGGCTTCGCCTCCTCTTTCGCATTTTCGGCTGGCTGCTCACGCCGCTCCTCGCGTGGGCAGCTTCGTTTTTCGGGGCTGTGGCCGGCGCGCTCCTTGCCATTCGGGTCGCGAATCCGCTCCACGGTCTGGCGATCACCGCGGTGTGCGGGGCCATCGCCGGGTATGCGACGCTCTGGATCTGGTTGCAGTACCTCGTACGGCATCCCGAGGTGCGCGAAGTCCTCGCCGTCACCGAACACGGCACGCCCGACACCACTGAGTTCGCGTCGGAACCGGATGAACAGACTGCGGCGGCGCTGTCGTCCCAGGGCGACGTGACGAAGGGCGCCCGACCGGAGTCGTCGTGAGTCCGGGCGGGGGACAGTGGGGCGTGCTTCCGGCGACGCTGCTCCTCGCGACGATTTCCGTCGCCGGATGCGGCGGCACCCCCGAGTCAGGCTCGGACCGCAGGGTGGCGACCAGCGGCCTCGGTGATTCAGGGGACACAACGGCCGCTCCGCGCGAGGCCACGCTTCGGCGCGATTCGCTCGCTCTCACCGCGCCCGGCGGCGTGCAGGTCTGGTACACCATGGCCCGCGACGTCGTCATGGCCGATGGCCGGCGCTGCGAACATCGCGCGCTTGAGATCCGGCACGGGAGCACCCGCGTGCCGGTCCCGCTGCTCTACACCGCATCTCCGCCAGAGCTGGCGGACGACAGCACCCTGCGCGCACGGCTCTGGACCGAGTGCGACCCCGGCGACCTGTATCTGGTCGACCTCACCACCGGCCAACCGATCCGCGAGGCGGTCGTGGAGGCTCGGCGCAAACGGCGGGGTGCGAACGGTTCGGCGGGTACCAATCAGAGGAGGTGACCGATGCGGAAATCCGGGGTGCGGGTGCTTCTGGGAGCGACGCTCGCCATCGCGTCGGTGGCGGATCTGCCCGCTCAGGGCTTCGAGGCGCAGGCGGGCCGCTTCTACAACAGCGGGGGCTGGAACAGCTACCGGATCGGCTTCGGCACGTCGCTCGCCCGCTCGATCGCCGGGCACCTCCACGGCACCTATCTCGATCGGGCGACCAGCGCCGACGGGGCCTTTGTCGGTCTTGGCGTAGACGTGAGCGCCTTCCGCGGCGGACACGAAGGACCCTATGTCGTCGCGGGGTTCGACGCCGGCATCGGCTCCGACTACAGCAACATTCTCAGAGATACCTGGGGCTCGTGGTCGGCGGGCGGGGGGTGGGAAGTCTTCCCAGCCGAATTTCTCGCCGTTGGCGGCGAGGCCCGCTTCCGCCAGATGTCGATGGGCCACCGCGATGGTCTCGAGCTATCGCTTGGAATCCGACTCCACTTCGGAGGAGGGCAGCAGCGGCCCGCGCCGCCGGTCCGCACGCCGATCTCGCCTGGAGTGCCGCAACACAGCAGCGCGAAGTCCACCCCACCTGACTCATCGCCACGGGCGAGTTCGACTGCGGCGCCGCTCGCCGAGAGCTCGTCTTCAGGCTCCCCGGCCGGATCTGACCGGACTCAGCAAAACCCAACCCCGACCCTCGGTCGCGCGACGGCGTCGCCGGTGACGCTGACCGACTCGGTGCTGGCCACCGCCACCGAGATGATGGGACGGCGCTACGAGTATGGCGGCACCGGTACCAATGGACAGGGCTTCGACTGTTCGGGGCTGATTCAGTACGCGTACGGTCAGCATGGCGTCCAACTGCCCCGCCGAAGCGTGGATCAGGCTCGCGAAGGACGCGCGGTACGGAAACGCTTGACGTCGCTCGAACCGGGGGACCTGCTGACCTTCTCGAATCGGGGCGGGCGCGTCACCCACGTCGGCATGTACGTGGGCGACGGTCGCTTCATTCACAGCGCGTCGCGTGGCGTGCAGGTGAGCCAACTGAGCGACGAGGATCCCTACGGGCGCTGGTGGTACCGGCGCTGGGTCGGTGTCCGGCGAGTCGCCCCATAGCACCGCAATGCACGCAGCGGGTGAAACATCAGACCTGCGTGAGACCTAGTGGCTGCTCCCGCCGTGGTGGTGGTCCGATGCCTGATGCTCCATCGCCTTCATCGATGTCTTGCCGCCGCGCATCTGGAGTGATGCCAGGTCGCGCTGGTACACGGGATCCTTCGGATTGATGCTGGGCCACCGAGCCATGTCATCGGGGACGAAGAGCCCGACCATGTGGGCCATGGCCCCCTTCTTCAGCGTTGCCTTCGTTGGATTGTCATACTCCCCCACGACCCGGTAGCGGTGATCCGCCTTGAGCTCGAGGCCGTCACCGGTGACGCCGTAGAGCTTCCGACTCATCCCTTCGAGCTTCCCGTCCTTTTCCCGCTTCGCCTTTACCGTCGCGATCACCTTGCCCGACTCGGCGTCCTGGAGCTGGACCCGGACGCCGTAATCATGCATGTGGCCTCCGACGCCGAGCAGACGACCGCCCACCGGCAGGGTGAATTCGTACGCCTTCTCCGACCTGCCGGGCGGCACGTCGAAGGTGTTGCTGCCGCCGACCGTCAGGTTCACGTCCATGTAGATCGGCAACGAGTTCACCGGCTTGGGATTCTGATTGGTCGGCGTCCACAGCATGGCGATCTTGAGGTAGACGCCTTTCAGGTCTCTGCCGGTGTCGTTGTGCCAGGCGACGTACATGCCGAGCGGCATGCCGCTCGACATCGGGACGCCGATGGTCTTGGGCACCGAGATCTCGCCGTCGGTCTCGGTGCCGGAGCCCATCAGCCGCTCAGCCGCGGGATAGAGGAGTTGCCGCCGTCCGAAGTTCACCATGATCATGTGATGCATCACGTGCCGCGGCACCTCGTGCCCCCGCGCGTCAGCGAGGCTCACGCGGTACCCCCGGAACCAGCCGTCGACCGGCCACTGGAAATGTTCGACAGGGGTGTCGTGCGACCTCCCCATGTCCATCATCGCGTGGCTCTCCATCTTCGGCATGTTCGGGAGATCGAAAGGACCGGCGGTGATGAGCACTTCGTGCCGGGCCGAATCAGTGTTGATCGTCACTTTCGGCTCGGGCCCGCCCGGGCCGGCGGCGATGGCGCCCGCGAGGAGCGCACTCCAGAACAGCATCGTGTGACTCCAGAAGAAAGCGGCGAAGCGCCGCGTTGCGCGTCGTCGATCGCCAACGCAGCTTCGTGCTCGCCCGGATCGAAGAGTCGGTCCGGCCGGGGGCACGGCTCTGCGTCAACATCTTGAGGCCAAACGGCAATGTCAAGGATCGGAACGCCTGTCGAGCGGGCGCTCGCGTGTGCGATGTTGGCGGGGGTTTCACTGCCCGCATCAGGGCGGGCACAGGATCGGTTCTTCCCGCACGTGCGAAGCTTCGAGCTGCCGTCGGCGTCGCCCCGCGTCCATGGACTGGTGGCTCGCGTGTTGGGGATCAGCACGGGTGAGAGCCGCTTCGGCAGCGGCAACGAGGCCGAGGTCGCACTGGGCGAGCACTTTCCGCTCCTTACCCTTCGCCGGGGCGCCACCCCGATCGTACTCGGGTTTGGACCCGAGGTGTACGGACGGTTCAGCCTCAGTGACTCGAAGACTTCGCTGATCAGCAATGACTGGCTGGTGAGCCTGGCCGCGACGCTGCTCGGCCACTCCTGGGACGTGACGCTCGAAATGTCGCACGAGAGCAGTCACCTGGGTGACGAGTACGCCAACCGGTTCGGTGCGCAGCGTCTCGACTGGAGCCGGGAGACCGCGGCCGCCTGGGCGGCGTATCGCCACAGCGGGTGGCGGATCTCGGGCACCGTCAGCTACGCCCTGATCGACGAGTTGCGACTCGACCCAGCGGCTGCGGGACTGGGGTTGGACTTCGACGCTCGAGCCGGCGAGGTCCACGGCGGCCATGTCCGTCCGGTGGCTGGGATCTTCCTCGAAGCTGCGGGCCAGACGGCGTGGAAGATCAGCAGCACCGCCCGCCTGGGGCTGGGCCTGCGCTCCGACGATCTGTCGCGTGCGATCGCGATCTCGCTCATCGCCCACGATGGACTCTCCAGTCAGCGTCAGTTTTACGGAAACCAGAGCCGCTACGCAGGCGTGGAACTGCGGCTGGATCTGTAGGCCTCGGTGCGAACCGAACGGCTTGACATGGCGCTCCGGGTTCTTATCTTTGGCTCAGCTTTGGCACTCAGGGGTCGAGAGTGCTAACCTGCAGTCTTTCCACGACCTGCGTAACCATCACGACCCTGGAGACCCGACTATGGCGACAGCAACCAAGAGCAAGACGCTCAGCATTCAGCCCCTCGAGGATCGGATCGTGATCCTCCCTGCCGAGGAGAGCGAGTCGATGCGGGGCGGCCTGTACATCCCCGATACGGCCAAGGAGAAGCCCACGCAGGGAGAAGTGGTTTCCGTGGGTCCCGGCCGCTTCGAAAAGGGCGCCCGGATCCCGATGGAGCTCAAGGTCGGCGATCAGGTCATCTACGGGAAGTACAGCGGCACGCCGTACACCTATCAGGGCGACGAGTACGTCATCATCAAGGCCTCCGACGTCCTCGCGAAGCTCGGTTAACGCCCGCACACTACCAGGAGAACAGACACATGGCAGCTAAGGAACTCCTTTTCAATACCGATGCGCGGGCCAAGCTCAAGCGGGGCGTGGACGCGCTCGCCGAGGCGGTCAAGGTGACGCTCGGCCCTAAGGGCCGGAATGTCGTCATCGACAAGAAATTCGGCAGCCCGACGGTCACTAAGGACGGCGTGACCGTGGCCAAGGAAGTCGAGCTTTCCGATCCGATCGAGAACATGGGCGCGCAGATGGTGAAGGAAGTCGCCACCAAGACGTCCGACCTGGCCGGCGATGGCACCACCACCGCCACCGTGCTGGCCCAGGCCATCTTCCGCGAAGGCCTCAAGAACGTCACCGCCGGCGCCAATCCGATGGAGCTGAAGCGTGGCATCGACCGGGCGGTGGAAGCGGTCGTCGAGGAGCTCAAGCGCCTGAGCACTCCCTCGGCCGGCAAGAAGGAAATCGCGCAGGTCGGCACCATCTCCGCGAACAACGACAAGGAGATCGGGAACCTGATCGCCGACGCGATGGAGAAGGTGGGCAAGGACGGCGTCATCACCGTCGAAGAGGCCAAGGGTCTCGAGACGACGCTGGAGACCGTGGACGGCATGCAGTTCGACCGCGGCTACCTCTCGCCCTACTTCGTGACCGATCCCGAGAAGATGGAAGCCGTGGTCGATGATGGTTACATCCTCGTCCACGACAAGAAGATCTCGGCCATGAAGGAGCTCCTCCCGGTGCTCGAGAAGGTGGCGCAGGCCGGCAAGCCCCTTCTGATCATCGCCGAGGACGTCGAGGGCGAGGCGCTCGCGACCCTGGTGGTCAACAAGCTGCGTGGCACGCTGCGCGTCGTCGCCGTCAAGGCGCCGGGCTTCGGCGATCGCCGCAAGGAAATGCTCCGCGACATCGCGGTGCTCACCGGCGGCAACGTGATCTCCGAGGAAGTGGGCTTCAAGCTCGAGAACACCACGCTGAACGATCTCGGCCGCGCCAAGCGGATCGTGGTCGACAAGGACAACACCACCGTCGTCGACGGCAAGGGCAAGGACGACGCGATCCAGGGCCGGATCAACGAGATCAAGTCGGCTATCGACAAGAGCACTTCGGACTACGACCGCGAGAAGCTGCAGGAGCGGCTTGCCAAGCTCTCCGGTGGCGTGGCGGTGATCAACGTTGGCGCCGCGACCGAGACCGAGATGAAGGAAAAGAAGGCTCGCGTCGAGGACGCGCTGCACGCGACCCGTGCGGCGGTCGAAGAGGGGATCGTTCCCGGCGGCGGCGTCGCGTTGCTCCGGGCCCAGTCGTCGCTCGACCGCGTCAAGGGCACGGCGGACGAGAAGATCGGCGTCGAGATCGTGCGCCGTGCGCTTGAGGAGCCGATCCGCGCCATCGTGCAGAACGCCGGCGCCGAAGGCTCGATCGTGGTGGCTCGGGTCCGCGAGTCGAAGGAGCGGAACTTCGGCTACAATGCCGCGACCGATAACTACGAGGATCTGGTTCGGTCCGGCGTCATCGATCCAACCAAGGTGACCCGCACCGCGCTGCAGAACGCGGCGTCGATCGCCGGCCTGCTTCTGACCACCGAGTGCGTGGTGGTGGAGAAGAAGGAAGACAAGCCGGCTCCGGCGATGCCGGGCGGCGGCGGTGGCATGGGCGGGATGTACTAAGCCCGAGATCACGGCATCAGCTAGACGGAGCGCCCCGGCAATTGCCGGGGCGCTTTCGTTCTAAGGGGGCCCCGGCTCGCTTGACCGGAACAGCACGTCGAGCGCCAGCGTGAACGCCGCGCCCGCGCCGGCCGAGCCACACCAGCCGGTCGCGCTCGAGTACACCACCTCGTACCGGTTCCCGTCGCCCGGCATCGCCCGGACCATGTCGGCTGTGTAGAAAAGCGCGGAGGCCATGCCCATAAAGTCCGCTCGGCGGTGGAGGATGTGCAAGCAGGAGCCATGGAGGCATCCTCACCTCGGCCACCTACGTGCCCAGCGATCTCAAGCTCGACCTCGCCACCGGACAGCGGAGCAAGACCAAGGCGAATCTGCTGTTCGGCTCGGCCCGGGCGACGCTGTACCTTGTGCCGGTGACGTCTCCGCTCTGGCTCAGCGTCAACGGCGGCGGCAGCTACATCCGACGGAGCGGGGCGGCGTACCAGGGCGCGTCGGACAAGGACGACATCGGTGGCGTCGTCGGCGCGGCAGTCGGCTTCCGGCTCGGCAGCCGGCTCAGCTTCTACGTGGCAGCCGACGACTACATCTACGGGACACGGATCGACGAGACCACGCTAACGGCCGACAAGCAGACCAGAACGACGTGCACCTCCAGGTCGGCTTCGGAGTACCGCTCGGCGGCCGCTGACTTGAGCCAGCACGCTCGCGCCCGAACCCCGATCCATGAACTTGGTCGGGGTTCAGTGCGCTATTAGCATGCAGTCTCGTTATCGATCGGCCGTGAAGAGACCGGTCACCTACCTGCGCATGGTCGCGCGTTCTGCATGGAGGTTTTCGTGATGGGTGGCTGGATCGCGGGTGTAACGCTCCTGCTCGTTCCGACGCTGGCCGTGGGTCAGCAGCAGCCCATCGTCGGCACCTGGCGGTTCGATGCGAAGCAGGGTCCGCGCAGCGATGGTCCGCGTACCGTGGTCGTGCGCCCGGACAGCAGCGCCAGCTACGGCACCGAGACGGTGCGCTGGCGGATCGTCGGCGACAGCCTCGCGCTGGCGCTGGGTGGAGAATGGGTGAACTACCGGATGCGAATGAAGCGGAAGAAGCTGACCTTGTCCGGCGGAGATCTCACCAAACCGATGACCTTTCAACTGGTCGGACCGCCGTCGCCGCGACCGGACACGATTGTGGTCCCGCCCGACCCCGACACCGAGCCCACCTGATCGCCCGCCGCCGGCGGTGCACGCCGGCGACCTGCTCAGAGTGCCAGTTGCAACTGCACGGCCCAGGGTCGGACCACCCGGAGTGGCGGCAGCGGCTCGTCCTGCGTGGCGACGTGCAGCGTTCCGCGGAAGGCCACGCGCTTGAGCGCCCGGGCGACCGTCTCGTGCGCCATCTCCGCGGTGTTGCAGCGCCGGCTCAGGTGAGCGAGCACGATCACGCCGAGCCCGGGGTGGTGCAGTTCGGCAAGCAGCTCGGCGCAGGCACGGTTGGAGAGATGGCCACCGGAGCCGGCGATCCGGCGCTGCACTACCGGCGGATACTCGCTGGTGCGGAGCTGGACCTCATCGTGATTGGCCTCGAGCACCAGGGCGGAAAGATTCTTGAGGAGATAGCGCACCGCGGCCGTTGGACGTCCCAGGTCGTAGGCGACGCCCACACTTTCGCCGTCGGACATGTGGATTGCGAGCGCGATCGGGTCCGCCGCATCGTGGCTGGTGGGACAGGCGCGCACGGTGAACGGCCCGAGCTGGGCTTCGCCGCACGAGCCGACCGGCAGATGCGTCACGGACGCGAGCTCCGCCGCGAGCGCCGCCCAGGTCCCGGAGGCGGTCACAACCGGAGCGCCGAAGCGGCGGGCAAGCCGTGCCGCCCCGCACGCATGGTCACCGTGCTCGTGCGTGAGCGCGATGCCGGCGAGCCGGTCGAGCCCGAGCCCCACCGCGGCGGCGCGCCGTTCGATTTCGCGCGCGCTGAACCCGGCATCCACCAGCAGCACGGCGTCATCGCATTCGATCGCAAAGGCGTTGCCGCCCGAGCCCGAGCCCAGCGCGTAGAGCGTCGTCATGCCGCGAGCATCGCCCGGGCGTAGAGCCGCCGGAGCAGGTCGCGCCGCTCGGGCGTGAAGGGCACGCTGCGGCGCGGCAGCACCCGCTCCGCGACGCGCAGAAAACCCGCTTCGCTCATGGCGCTCCCGCCGCCCCCCCAGGCAAACGGCGGCACGAACTTCGGTGGACTGCCCGCTCCGAACACATTGGCGCCGACCGATATCACGGTGCCGGTGGAAAGCATGGTGCCGATCGCCGTCTTCGCGTGATCGCCGAAGAGCGTGCCCACGTTGAGCCGGCCGGTCTCGATCCGGCCGCCGATCACGTCGAGCCGCACCGGCCCGTAGGTGTTCTTGAGATTCGAGGTCGTGGTGCCGGCGCCAAGATTAACCCAGTGCCCCACCACGCTGTGTCCGACGTAGCCGTCGTGACTCTTGTTGGCATAGCCGAGGAATACGCTGCTGCCGACCTCGCCGCGCACCCGGCATTCGGGGCCGATCACCGAGGCGCGGATGTAGCCGCCGAGCAGCTTGGTCCCCACGCCGGCCCAGAGCGGCCCCTCCAGCCGGGTACCATGCCGCACTTCCACGCCCGACTCCAGCACCACGGCGCCCTGTCGTACATCGAACACGACGCCGGGCTCGACCTGCGCGCCCAACGACACGACCCCTGCAGGGTCGCCCAGCACGATGCTGCCTTCGGGCACGGGAGCGCGGTCGGCAGCCAGGAAGTCGGCGCAATCGGCGGCGAGGAGGAGTTCGAGGGCGGTGAGCAGGTCGTAGGTGCCGCGGAGCAGCACGCCGTCGATCGGCACGGCGGCGCCGACGTCGTGCGGTCCGGTCCACCGCTCGCCGGCCGGCACCACCCAGCCGACGGTCGCGCTCCCATGGGTCAGCCGGCGGCCGTCACCTAGGGCTACCGGCGTTCCGCTCGGGGCGAACCATGCCGCGCCGATGATGGCCGGGCCCTCCACCTCGCCGGTCGGACGCACTGGAGCTTCCGCACTCTCCCCCAGGCCGATGGCATGGTCGCCGAGCACCGCTTCCGCGTCGGCGGCGACCGCCGCCTCCCACCGCTCGCGGATACGCCAGATGCCGGCCCGGAGCTCAGCCACCGGGCGCACGCCGGCGAACGGGGCCCACGCAGGTGTGGGTTCCGGCTCCAGCAGCAACAGCCGCGTCACCCGTGAACCTCCCGCACCGCGGGCGGAAGCGCGTCCAGCAGCGTCTTCATCGCCGAGGCGCGCTCGGTGGGCATCACGAGAATGCGCCCGTTGGCCTGCACCACCACCAGATCTTCAACCCCGCTGAGCACGACCGTATCACGGTCCGCCCATACGACGCAGTCCTGGCTCTCGTGCAGCACGGCGCTGCCGACGATCACGTTCCCGAAGGGATCCTTGGGCCGGACCCGCGACAGCGCCTGCCAGGTTCCGATATCGTCCCAGGCGAACGCGCCCGGCACCACGGCCACAGCGCCGCTCCGCTCGAGCAGGCCGACGTCGATGGAGACCGGCGTGACCGCGGCAAAGAAGCCCGCCACGTCGTGCTCGACGAGCCGCGCCAAGTGGGGGGCGACTTCGGGCGTGTGGATCTTCGTCTCGGCGAGCAGCCGCGCCGCCGTCCACGCAAACAGTCCGCTGTTCCACAGCGCACCGGCCGCCATCAGGTCGAGCGCGGTCGCGGCGTCCGGCTTTTCCGAGAACCGCGCCACGGTCCGCGACACGGCATCGAGGGCCGCCCCGGGCACGATGTAGCCGTAGCCGGTCTCCGGACGCGAGGGGACGACGCCGACGGTCACCAGCCGGTCGAAGCGGCGGGCCGTTTCGAGCGCGGTCTCGGCGGTTCGGCGGAAAGCCGTGGCGTCGCCCACGGCCCAGTCAGCGTGGAGGCTCAGCACCTCGGCGTCGGGATCGCGCGCGGCGACCTCGGCCGTGGCCCAGATCAGCGCCGGGCCGGTCGACGCGGCCCGCGGCTCGACGAGAATGTTCGCGGCTGGCAGCTTGAGCCGGTCACGCATCCGGTCGGCGAGCGCCAGGCCGGTGACCACGAGCACGCGCTCGCGGGGGATCAGGCCGGTGAGCCGCTCGACCGCCTCCTCGGCGGTGGAGCCGTTGCCCGCGAGCGGAAGCAGCTGCTTGGGATTCTCGGGCGTACTGAGTGGCCAGAATCGAGTCCCCGACCCGCCGGCCAGCAGGACGGCCCACCTCATCGGCCGCTCATCCGAGCAGGACGGCCAGCGCGGGGCGCTGGCGGCGCAGCTCGACGAGCAGCGCGCCCAGATCGGCGCCGGGCTCGGTCAGGAGCACGAGCCACGCGTCAGCGCCGGCCCGCGCAAGCACGGCGCAGCCAGCCGAGAATTCGAGTACCGCACCGGCCAGCACGCCGCGGCCGACTCCCACGCCGAGGCGCGCGGCGTGCTGAGCCACGGTGGCGGAGAGCGCCGCGAGCGTATCGTGGTCGCACCGGTCGGTGCCGCTGCGTTCAATCGGAAGACCGTCACTGCTGGCGAGGACTGCGGCCTGCACGCCCGGGCGCGCCGAGAGGGCCTGCAGCACGGGAGCGAGGCCGCGGTTCGACGCACGTTCTGCTTGGACCATAGGTGGCCGGGAACGTAGGAGTCGCCGCAATCGAAGTCAACACGAACTTGAGAATTGACGCTCCCGCGGACGGGGAGTAACCTTCCGCCACATGCGTGCACTCCAGTTCCTCGCGTTGGTCCCGGTGTCGATCGCGCTTGTCCTCGCCTGCAGCGACTCCACCGGTCTGCCCGATCCGAGTCTCACCAACGTGACCGACACGGTGACGCTGTACGCCCTCGAGGGAACGCCGGTGACCACGCCAAGCGCCTACTCGGTGCCCGACAACCGGGCCGTCCGGCTCGACCAGACCTCGGCCTTCGATTTCGCGTACAACACCCACACGCTGCCGGACGGGACTCGCCGCCAGCTCTTCCTGCCGCTGCAGACGCTCGGGCTCGCGCCCGGCATCAGTGCCGCGCCCGGGCTTCAGCGGCGCAGCGAGACGTTCGACGCGATCACCACCGCCCGCAGCAATGGCTACATCACGAGCGACACCATCCCCTTTGCCGTGGGCGACCGCTTCGAGATCCGGAGCCGCATCGTCAGTCCGTGCACGTCGCTCGGAGTTCCGCAATACGGCAAGCTGGAGGTCCTCGGCGTGGATTCCACCGCCCGGACTGTCACCTTTCAGGTCCTCACCGACAACAACTGCGGATACCGGGGTCTGCTGCCCGGCTTGCCGCCCAGCTGACGCTGATCGTGATCGATCTCAAGCGCCTGCGCCAGGATCCCGAGGCGGGCCGCGCGAGCCTGCTGCGCCGCCGCGACCCGTCGCTCGGCGACGGCGTCGATCAGGTGCTGGCGCTCGACCGCCGCCGGCGCGAAGTCCTGCTGCGCACCGAGACACTCAAAGCCGAGCGCAACAGCGCGACGGCGGAAGTCGCCCGGCGGAAGCGGGTCGGCGAGCCTGCTGAGGATATGATGGCTGCGCTCAAGGCCTCTGGGGAAGAGGTGAAAGCGCTCGACGCCAGGCTCCGGGACATCGATGCCGAGCTCGACGCGCTCGCGCTGACGCTGCCCAACTTTCCCGAGCCCGGCGTGCCGGACGGCGATGCCGCGGGCAATCGCGTGGTCCGGACCTGGGGTGAGCCGCCGGCGTTCGACTTCGCGCCCCGGCCACATTGGGAGCTGGGCACGTCACTCGGGCTGTTCGATCTCCCCACCGGCGCCAAGCTCGCGGGCTCCGGCTTTCCCCTCTTCCGCGGCATGGGCGCGCGGCTGGTGCGGGCGCTCGCCAACTTCATGCTCGACCTCCATACCGTCGAGCACGGCTACGAGGAGATTCATCCGCCCTACCTGGTCAACCGGGCGACGATGACCGGCACCGGCCAGCTCCCGAAGTTCGAGGACGACCTCTACGGCGTCGCCTCCGACGGGCTGTTCCTGATTCCGACGGCCGAAGTGCCCGTCACCAACATGCATCGGGACGAGATTCTCGAGGGCGCGTCGCTGCCGCGCGCCTATGTGGCCTGCACGCCCTGCTTCCGGCGCGAGGCTGGCGCCCACGGGAAGGACACCCGCGGCCTCATCCGCGTGCATCAATTCGACAAGGTCGAGCTGGTGCGGATCGCGCGGGCCGAGGACTCGGCGGGCGAGCACGCCCTCCTCACCGGGCACGCCGAGACGGTGCTGCAGCGGCTGGGCATTCCCTATCGGGTGCTCGAGCTGGCCGCCGGCGACCTCGGCTTCGCCAGCGCCCGCACCTACGATCTCGAGGTGTGGGCCGCTGGAGTCGGTGCCTGGCTCGAGGTCTCGAGCTCCAGCACCTTCACCGATTTTCAGGCCCGCCGTGCCAACATCCGTTACCGTCCCGGTCCCAAGGCCCGGCCTGAATTCGCCCACACGCTCAACGCGTCCGGCGTGGCGTTCCCGCGCACCATCATCCCGCTGCTGGAGAACAACCAGCGCGCCGACGGCACGGTCTCGATCCCGCCCGCCCTCGCGCCCTATCTCGGGGTGGACCAGCTGACGCCGCGTGGTTAAGGACGGACTCCAGCGTTTCGCTCCCACGCTGGTCGTCTCCCTCGTTGCATTGCTGGCCGGGCTCAGTCTCGGCTCCGG
The DNA here is from genome assembly GCA_013816685.1 of Gemmatimonadales bacterium. Classification (GTDB taxonomy): domain Bacteria; phylum Gemmatimonadota; class Gemmatimonadetes; order Gemmatimonadales; family GWC2-71-9; genus JACDDX01. The sequence continues at coordinate 7,803 of JACDDX010000004.1, read as the reverse complement.
GCTGCTGGTCCTCCGCCATTTCAAAGCCGACGCGACCGCCACCAGCCGGCTCTACTCGGGCGTGTTCGGTGGACTCAATGACGCGAGCGAAGGCGCCGAAGCCGAGGCGCTGCTGCGGCTGGGCGAGCAGGTGCGGGCCCTGGGACTGCCGCTGGTCGTCACCGATCAGACCGGGAAGGTGACCGCGGCGGCGAATCTGCCGTTTACCGCGGAGCTGGACGATCCGCGCATCGCGGCGTACGTCGAGCGGCTGGACCGGCAGAATCCGCCGATCGTCGACGAGGCGATCGGGACCGTACACTACGGGCCGCTTCCGGCACAGCGAAACCTGACGCTGCTCGCCGTGCTGCAGGGGCTCACGATCGCGGTGATGGTAGGCGTGGCCTTCTTCGCCTACCGGAGCGCCATGTCGGCGCAGCGGGACCGGCTCTGGGTGGCGATGGCGCGCGAGGCCGCCCACCAGATGGGCACGCCGCTCACCAGTCTGCAGGGCTGGATCGAGCGGGTCCGGAGCCGGCCCACGCCGCCGCCCGGGCTGGCGGATCACCTCGCCGCCGACGCCGAACGGCTCGAACGGGTCGCCCGCCGCTTCGAACGGATCGGGAACCCGGCCAAACGCGAGCCGGTGGGACTCGGCGCCATGGCCGACCGGGTTGCCGGTTACTTCCGTCCTCGACTTCCCAAGCGCGCCAATCCGATCCAAATGCGGGTGGAGGCGCCCGGCGCGGGGCCGACCGTCGTCGGCGATCCGGTGCTGCTCGAATGGGCGCTGGAAGCGATGGTGAAGAACGCGATCGACGCCCTGCAGGGACGTAGCGGGACGATTATTCTGCGGGTCGGCGCCGAGGAAGGACGCGGCGCCATTCGTGTCATCGACGACGGACCGGGTGTGCCGCGCGAGATCCGCCGCACGCTCTTTCAGCCGGGCATCACCACCAAGCGCGGCGGCTGGGGAATCGGCCTCGCGCTCTCCCGGCGTGTCGTCGAGGACGCCCATAAGGGCGAGCTGCTGCTGGAGCCATCCGAGAAGGGAAGCTGTTTCGTGATCCGAATTCCGCTGGCCGAGGCGGCCCCATGATCGGCGCGCCCGGCGAGACGCTGATGCATGCGATGAACCCCGCGCAGCTCGAGGCGGCCGAGCACGTCCACGGGCCGATGCTCGTGCTGGCGGGCGCGGGCTCGGGGAAGACGCGCGTCCTGACGGCCCGGATCGCCGCGCTGATCGATCGTCATGGCGTCCCGCCCGAGCGGATCTTCGCCGTGACCTTCACCAACAAGGCGGCGGGCGAGATGAAGGCGCGGATCGGCCGGCTGCTCCAGCGCGATCCGACTGGTCTGTGGATCGGGACCTTTCACTCACTCTCGGCCCGACTGCTGCGTCGCGAGGCTGAGCTGCTGGGATTCACCCGGCAATTTACGATCTACGACGAAGACGACCGGCTCAGCCTGGTCAAACGCCTCCTCGACCAACGGGGCCATTCCACCAAGCTGTTCCCGCCCCGCGCGGTCACGTCCATCATCTCGGCGGCCAAGAACCGGATGACGCCGCCCGCCGAGCTGATCGGCAGCTCGCCGTTCGATCGGCTGGCGCAGGTCTCGGCCGACGTGTACAGCGCCCTGGGTCCGGCGCTCCGGGCGGCGAACGCGATGGACTTCGACGACCTGCTGTTGCATCCGCTGAGCCTGTTCCGCGAGCACCCGGATCGGCTTCGCGCCTATCAGGAGCGATTTCGCTTCGTTCTCGTCGATGAGTTCCAGGATACCAACCGCGCGCAGTACGCGCTCATCCGCTACCTCGGCGCGCACGGCCACGTGTTCGCGGTCGGTGACGACGATCAGAGCATCTACGGGTGGCGCGGGGCCGACGTGCGCAACATGCAGGAGTTCCTGCGCGACTTCGACGGCGCCCGGATGGTGCGACTGGAAGAGAACTACCGGTCCACTCAGACCGTGCTCGACGCCGCCAACGGTGTGATCACGGAGAACAGCGGCCGCATCGGCAAGACGCTGGTCACCCGCCGACTGGGCGGTGAGCAGATTACCCTCCTCGCCGCCGCGGACGAGCGCGATGAGGCCGAGTGGGTGGTGCGCGAGCTGCAGCGCCGCAGCGAAGCGGGCGACTGGGGCTTCCAGGACATGGCAGTGCTCTACCGAACCAACGCCCAGTCGCGTGCCCTGGAAGAGGCGTTCCGCCGCGCCGGTGTGCCGTACCGTCTGGTCGGGGCGACGAGCTTCTACGACCGGCGCGAGGTGAAAGACCTGCTGGCCTATCTGCGGCTGATCGCGAATCCGTCGGACGACGAAGCGTTCCTTCGCGCGGTCGGCGTGCCGCGCCGGGGACTCGGCGAGACCAGCGTCGCAGGATTGATTCGCGCCGCCGCCGGCTGGCACAAGCCGCTGCTGGCGTCGGCCGCGCAGGCCGAGGGGCTCACCGATCTCCGGCCCAACGTGCGCGATGCCTTTCAGAAATTCGCGCAGTTCATCGAACGGCTGGCGGGGGCGGCCGGGCGGCTCGCCCCGGTGGAGGTGCTGGAGCAGGTGATCCGCGGTATCGACTACGAGGCCTGTCTTCACGCCGAGGGCCCGGAAGGCGCCGATCGCTGGGAGAATGTGCGCGAGCTGGTCGCGGGCGCCGCCGAGTGGTCCGAAGTGGTGCCTGCCGACGGCGAGGACGGCGGCACGCCGCTGGAGCGCTTCCTGGCCGAGGCGGCGTTGCTGTCGTCGACCGACAGCGTTACCGGCCGGGAGGAAGGCGTCACGCTGATGACGCTGCATACGGCCAAAGGGCTGGAGTGGTCGGTGGTGGTGCTCACCGGGCTGGAGCACGGGCTCTTTCCGCTGGCCCGAGCCGAGGAGCAGCCGGACGGGCTGGAGGAGGAGCGGCGACTCTGCTACGTCGGACTCACCCGGGCGAAGGACAAGCTCTACATCACCTGGGCCCGGGCGCGGCGCCGGGGTGGGGAGCTTCGGCCCGGCATTCCGTCGAAGTTTCTTGCGGCACTGCCGGCGGCCATCGTCGAGGAGCGGCGCACGAGCTCGCTATGGGCCCCGGATTGGTCATCGACAGCCGGTCGGCGCGGGGCCAACGGGCTCAGCGCGCGCGACATGGCATCGGCCAGCCGGATGGGCAGCCGGGCCGCCCTCCGCGCGGCGCAGCCCCCGCCCGAGGCCGAGGCCTCGCAGGACAGCCCCCGGTTCGTCAAAGGTGAACGGGTGCGGCACCGGCGTTTCGGGACCGGCACCATTCAGGGACTCACGGGCGCGGGACGCGATACTAAGGTGCAGGTCAACTTCGACGACGCGGAGGTCGGCGTGAAGCAGCTTCTCGTGGCGTACGCCGGACTCGAGCGCGAAATCGAGGGCGCATGAGTCTCGGACGGGATGAGGTGCTCCACGTGGCACGCCTGGCGGAGCTGGCGGTGCCCGATGGGGAGGTCGAGCGCCTGGTCGAGCAGTTCAATCACATCCTGGACTACGTTGCCCGGCTCGATGAGGTGCGGCCGGCCGGAGGACCCGACGTCTACGTCGCCGGGCCGGCCTCGGTGACGCTGCGCGAGGATGTCGAGGACGCAGTGCCGCTCGCGCGTCCACCGGCGGCAATGGCGCCCGAATTCGCGGACGGCTTCTTCCTGGTGCCGCGCCACGGAGCCATGGAGGATCATTGACCGCCTCGGCCCTGGATCTGCAGGGCGTCGCACGGGACACCGGCGCGCGCCTGACACGCGCCGAGCGCGATGGGCTGAACGCGGTGCTGCACTGGGACCAGGCGCTGCTCGACGCAGAGGCGTCACGCGTCGAGCAGTCCCGCGCCGGCGGGCCGCTCCGCGGCGTGCCGGTGGCGATCAAGGACAACATCGTCACCGCCGAGCAGCCGACGACCTGCGGGTCGAAGATTCTCGAGGGCTATTGCTCGCCCTATAGCGCCACGGCCATCGACCGGCTGCGGGCCGCGGGCGCCCTCATCGCCGCGAAGTCGAACCTCGACGAGTTCGCGATGGGCTCCTCGACCGAGCATTCGGCGTACGGCCGGGTGCGGCATCCGCTCGATCCGGAACGGGTGCCGGGCGGGAGCTCGGGCGGCTCCGCGGCGCTCGTGGCCGCGGGCGTGGTGCCGATCGCGCTGGGGTCGGAGACCGGCGGCTCGGTGCGCCAGCCGGCCAGCTTCTGCGGCGTCGTCGGCCTCAAGCCGAGCTATGGCCGGGTGAGCCGCTTCGGGCTGGTGGCGTTCGGCTCGTCGCTCGACTGCATCTCCACCTTCGGCCGCACCGTGCGCGACGCCGGGGAAACACTGAGTGCCATCAGCGGCCCCGACCCACGCGACGCGACGACCGTCGACCGCCCACCCATTGCGGTAGAGTCGATGGCCGATCTCGCCGGCCTGACGATCGGATTGCCGGCGGAATACTTCCCGGCCGACCTGCATCCGGGCGTGGCCGCCGCGCTCCGGGAGACGATCGAGGCCGTCAAGGCGCTTGGCGCTCGGGTGCGCGAGGTTTCGCTGCCGCACTCGAAATACGCGGTGCCCACCTATTACATCGTGAACCCGGCGGAAGCCGCGGCCAATCTCGCGAGGTACGACGGCGTGCGGTACGGGCAGCGGCGCATCGGCCCCGAGGGTGACATCCGCGCCCTCTACCGGGCGACCCGGGGCAGCGGCTTCGGTCCCGAAGTCCGGCGGCGCATCCTGGTAGGGACGTACGTCCTGAGCGCCGGCTACTATGAGGCGTACTACCGGAAGGCACAGCAGGTGCGCGCCCTCATCGCGGGTGATTTCGAGCGCGTCTTCTGCGATGGTGTGGACCTGCTGCTCACGCCCACGACACCGACGCCGGCTTTTCGCGCCGGAGAAAAGACCGACGATCCGGTCACGATGTATCTCGCCGACATCTTCACCACGGCGGTGAGCCTCGCGGGCCTGCCGGCCATCAGCATTCCGGCCGGCCGCTCTGACGGGCTGCCGGTCGGTGCGCAGCTCATCGCGCCACTCCATCGCGACGAGCGGCTGATCGCGGTGGCTGGCGTGGTGGAAGGTGCGATTGCCGGCGGCGCTGAGGTGCGCCGGTGAGCTGGGAGACGGTGATCGGGCTCGAGGTGCACGTCCAGTTGCGGACCCGCACCAAGATGTTCTGCGCCGACCGGACCACCTTCGGCGACCCACCCAATACGAACGTCTGCCCCGTCTGCCTCGGCCTCCCGGGCGCGCTGCCGGTGCCGAACGCGGAGGCAGTACGCCTCGGCGTGCGCGCGGCACTCGCGCTCGGGTGCACGGTGCACGAGACCAGCGTGTTCGCGCGGAAGAACTATTTCTATCCCGATCTGCCCAAGGGCTACCAGATCTCGCAGTACGATCGCCCGCTCGCGACCGGCGGCGCAGTCGAGTTTGAGTCCCCCACTCGTGGCCGCGGCAGGGTCGGCATCACCCGGCTGCACCTGGAGGAGGACGCGGGCAAGCTGCTCCACGACCGGGTTCCTGACCGGACCGCGATCGATCTCAACCGGGCTGGAACGCCGCTCGCCGAAATCGTCAGCGAGCCCGACCTGCGCTCGGCGGCGGAGGCGCGCGCCTATCTCCAGACGCTGCGCCAGATCCTGATCTTCGCCGGCGTCAGCGACTGCAGCATGGAGCAGGGAAGTCTGCGAGTCGACGCCAATGTTTCCATCCGCCGCCCGGGCGACCCGCGCCTCGGCACCAAGACTGAGGTGAAGAACGTCAATTCCTTCGCCAACGTGGAGCGGGCACTCGAGGCGGAGCAGCTTCGCCAGCAGGCGCTGCTGGAATCGGGGGCGCGGGTAACGCAGGTGACGCTGCTCTTCAACGCCGGCACCGGCCAGGTGAAGCCGATCCGATCGAAGGAAGAGAGCCACGACTACCGCTACTTCCCCGATCCCGATCTGCCGCCGCTGGTGCTGCATCCGACATTCGTGAGCGAGCAGCGCGCAGCACTGCCCGAGCTTCCGGAGGCGCGCCGCACCCGGCTCATCGGTGCCTTCGCCCTGTCGGCGTACGATGCCAGCGTGTTGACCAGCGAGCCCGCGCTGGCCGGCTACTTCGAGTCGGTGGTGGCCGCCGGCGTGGAGCCCAAGACCGCGGCCAACTGGGTCATCGGTGACGTGATGACGTCCTTCAACCAAACCGGCGGCTTCTCAGTCGAGCCATCACGGCTCGCGGCGCTGGTCAATCTGGTGCGCGAGGGCGTCCTCAGCCATCGGGCGGCCAAACGGGTGTACGCCGAGCTCGGCCGGGCGGCCGACGAGACCCCTCGAGCCGTCGCCGAGCGGCTGGGTCTGGTGCAGGTGAGTGAGGAGGGCGCACTGGTCGGGTGGGTGGACGAAGTGCTGCGATCACACCCCAATGAGGTGGGACGCTATCGCGCTGGCGAGAGCAAGCTCATGGGCTTTTTCGTGGGACAGGTGATGAAGCGGAGCAAAGGCAAGGCGGATCCCAAGGGCGTCCAGCCGGTACTCGCCGATAGACTACGCTAGCGGACCCGCTACGACAGCCGCGCGATCAGCGCCGCCTCGGCCGGGAATGCCGCCGAAAGCGTGGCGGGGTCGGCCAGCTCGAAGTCCTCGAACTCGAATCCGGGCGCCACTGTACAGCCGACCAGCACCGCGCTGGTCTCCGGCTCGGCCGCCTGCCAGACGTCCGCCGGCACGACGGCCTGCGGACAGTCCCACCCCAGCTTCGCCGGCCCCATGCCCAACCGATACAGCCGTAGCGACCCGCCGGCATAGTGATGCCACACCTCGTCCGCGCGTACCCGATGCCAGGCGCTGCGTTGGCCGGGCGCAAGCAGGTAGTAGATGGCAGTCGAGGCGCTGCGCTCACGGCCGTCGTCGCCGCGCACGCGCAACGCACTGCGGAAGCATTCGCGATAGCGTCCGCCTTCCGGGTGGGCGACCAGCCCGAGCCGCGCGGCCACCGCGTCGGCATCGAGCGGTGCCAGATCGGGATCGGTCAGCGCTCGCCGTGCGCCGACAGGCGCAGTGCGAGGGCCGACCGGTCGGGGGCGTGCCACGGGAGCCGGGTGGTGAGCCGGGGCCAGAACACCAGCGGATCGGGCGGAAGACCGAAGCGGTTCCGTGCGGCGACGCGCAAGGTCTCAAGGTTTCTCCGGCCGGCCTCTCGGAGCACCTCGCGGCGCACCTGCTTGGCGCTCTTGAGCGCCTGCGCGCCCGACGGGTCCAGGCTCCGGGGGCTCGGCTCGCTTCCGCCCAGCATTCCGACCATGTAATCGAACGAGAGGCCCAGGTGGTGCTCGACGTCGGCGTCGTCGAGGCGCCAGCGGCTGTGCTCTCGCGCCACCTGCGACGCCCGCTGCCAGCTCGGGCTGTCGGTCAGGCGCACCATGCCGCGGAACAGCCGGCGGTTGGTGCGGACGCTGAAGATCGTCGGCGCGATGATCCGGTCGAGATGCGCATCGGCCTCCGCGTGATGTTTCCGGATCAGCTCCTTGGCGGTCCGCGAGTACGCGTCGCCCAGGTGCGCCTCGACGCGTGTCTCCCAGTAGCTGTGGCCGACCGCGGCGGTGCTGCGCGTCAGCATGAGCTGGCGCGGAACGAAGTAGTTGTGGGCGACGGTGTCGGCCGACAGGTGACAGAGATACCCGAGGCCGAAGGTCTGCAGCGATGCACTGTCGGCGAGATCGTGGATCTCCTGGCCGACATGCCAGTAGTGGCAATGGCGGCCGAGGGGGGCGTAGTGCTTCGCGATGGAGGAGTCGGCGGCGATGTTGCCGTAGAGAAAGGCGAAGGGGTTGGCCCGGAGCAGGTCGCCGACGGGCACCGGCAGCAGATCGAGGT
>JACDDX010000212.1 GCA_013816685.1 Gemmatimonadales bacterium | reverse complement strand
CACCTGGCCCGCGCGCATGAGGCGGCGGCAGCGGCAAACGAGTTGTTACTGCATCAGGAGCTCGACCGGGCCCTCAGTGATCTGCGCACGGAGCTGAACGCCGGGTTGCGCCCGGATCTCTCGGAGCTGGCGTCCGGGTTCCTCCGGGATCTCACCAATGGACGCTACACCGATCTGGAGCTCGACGAAGATTATGTGGCCACCCTCCGCGACGACGGCGAAGTGAAGACGGTCATCTCCGGCGGCGAGGAGGACGTCACCAACCTGGCCCTGCGCCTGGCCATCAGCCAGATGATCGCCGAGCGTGCCGGCCAGCCACTCTCGCTGCTCGTTCTCGACGAGATCTTCGGCTCGCTCGACGAAGATCGCCGGGCCGCGGTGGTGGATCTGCTTCGCAGCCTCGCCGATCGCTTTCCGCAGGTCATTCTGATTACCCACATAGATTCGGTGCGCGAAGGCTTCGATCGCGTCATTCGCGTCGGGTACGACCTCGCGCGCGGCGTTGCCACCGTTCGCGACGAGCCGCTCGGAGGGCATGATGTGGCGGCCTGACCGGGCCGACCGCGCCGTACGCGGCCCCTTCCGCCCGACCATGCGGGACATCGATCCGCTCAATCGGGTTTTTGCCGACTCCTTCACCGATCGCTACAGCCGGGATGGGCTCGTCGGTGTACGGGTCCCGCAGCTGAATACCCAGGTCTGGCGGTATGCGATCGAGGACGCGGGCGACGGCTCGATGATCTGGCGCGACGGTGAGGGCCAGATGGTGGGCTTCAACATGGTCCATCGCTCGGGGACCGAAGGGTGGATGGGGCCGCTCGCCGTTCGGCCCGACCGACAGAGCGAGGGGCTCGGCTCCCGGATGGTGCAGACCGGGCTCGAGTGGCTGCGGGCCCACGGAGCCACCACGATCGGCTTGGAAACGATGCCGCGCACGGTGGACAACATCGGTTTCTATAGTCGCCTCGGACTGGTGCCCGCCAACCTCACCGTGACGCTAGTCCACGAGGCGGCCCGCCGTCCCGCCACCGCTCCCGACCTCCTGTCCGCCGAACCGAACCCCGCCCGCGCGCTCGAGGAATGCCGTCAGCTCACCGAGACGCTCAGTCCCGGACTTGACTTCGGCCGCGAGCTGGCGCTCACGCGTGACCTCGGCATTGGAGATACCACCCTCATTCGGGAGGGGCGTCGTCTTGCCGGGTTCGCGCTCTGGCACTCGGCGCCGCTCGCCGCAGGCCGCGCCAAAGATGAAGTGCGCATTCTCAAGGTCGTCGCCGAGAGCCTCCCGGTGTTCGGCCGGGTCATGGAAGCGTCGCGGGCGTCGGCCGCGCATGAACGCGTCGCGCGTGTGGCCGTTCGCTGCCAGACCGAGTTCGCGGACGCCTATCTTCACCTCGTGCGGTCAGGATACCGGGTGCACTGGACCGATCTACGCATGATTTTCGACGGCTATCCCCAGCGCCCCCCGCGCGAAGGCGTCGTCATGTCAAACTGGGAGATCTGATGGAAAGTGCCCGTTCGCCGCGCCCTCGCCAGCGTCGCGTGACCGCCGAGTTTCTGATTCCTGCAGGCTGGGTCTCCGGGACGCTGATGGTGCCCGAGTCTCAGAGTCTCGCCGATTTTCTTGGCGTCGCCGGGCCATTCCTCAAGCTGGCCGATGCCCGGCTGCCCTGGTCCGACAAGGTGGTGGGCTTCTTTGCACTGCAGCGCTCGTCGGTCGGCCTGATCGCGCCTCTGGGCGGGGGCGGTGAGCATGTGGAAACGGCCGGTGGCGCCGGCATAACATCACCCTGGAGCATCGCATGCGTGTTCGACCAGGGGATGCTCCACGGTCGCCTCGATTTTCTGGTCAATCTGCGCCTGTCCGATTACCTGCTGCAGCAGACCGGCTTTCTGATCGTGCGAACGGCGGTGTGGGAGCCCCTGGGACCGCAGGCGGCAGGGAAGGCCGGACAGCGCTGGCCGGTCGCCTTGATCAATCCGCTCCGGGTTCTCGGTCTGGTCGAGGGTGAGCAGCAGCGCGGCGGCGCGCATCCGGGCCGTCTGGCGCCGACTGAGTGGGATAGTTAGCCTCTGCTCGAACACCGACAAAGTCCATGCAGCGGGGGACGTCCGGCGCGTGACCCTGCTCCTCGAGTCCTCTCATCCATTGCGAGCAGAGCCTCGCGGGTTCGGGGGTCACCATCCATTGGGGGTGAACATGAACGGCTTGCTGCGCTCCATTGCGCGCCGAGCGTACCACCTGTACGGACGAACGTTCTATCCGCGATTCTATGAGCTGAAGGCTCGGACCAACGGCATGTTGAACGCGATGGTCTATCGTCGCATGTACCTCGAGGCGCGTGCGCTGCCTGATCTCGATGTGGTGGAAATCGGTGGCGCCGCTGGCGCCGGAAGTGTTTCGCTCGCGCTCGGTCTTAAGGAGTCGGGCAAGCGGGCAGGGTTGATCGTGGTCGAGAAGCTGGAGGGAGGCTCCCGGGCGACCTACGGCAGCTATGATCACAATCTGGAGAAGATCCAGCGAAGTTTTCGCGAGTTCGGCGTGCAGGACACCGTTCGGCTGTTTCCGCACGAGATCACGCTCGAGAACGGAAAGGATGTTCTCGCCATGATCGGCACGCCCGAACTGTCGGCGTTCATCCACGATGCGGACGGACGCGTCGACCGGGATTTCGCCCTGTTCTGGCCGCGCCTGCGGTCCGGGGGACTCATCATCGTTGACGATTACGCGAACACGCCGCACTTCAAGCCGGTCAGCGAGCGCAATCCGCTGGGCGGGATGAAAAGCGTGCTGACGTTCCGCTTGCTGAATCAGATGATCGAGTGGGGACTGTTCCGTCCCACGAGGACGATGGGCAACACCATTTTCGGGATCAAACCGGCGGGGGTCGATTTCAGCCGCTTCGATCCGACTGTGTGCGCACGGATCACGGCCGCGCTCGAGCGCGAGCGGGACGAGTTCCTGGCTCGGCAGACGCCGAGTCCGCAGAGCGCCGTCTGAGAGGACCGGTCGCGATTCGCCTCAGGTGGGTCGTGGTACTCGCCTTGGGAAGCACGGCCCTCCTGGCTTGCCGTCGGGGGGACCGGCCGCCGGCGTCCGTGGCCGAATTGAGCGCCACCGCGGTACCCGCTTTCACGCTGCCCGCCGGCACTCCCTCCAGCATCCCCTTCGGTCCCTTCCATCTGCCCGACGATCGTTTCGGCGCGCCGTTTACGGGAGCCTTGCGCAACGGCAACGATCCCTCCGAGGTGCTGGTGACGCTCGCCGCGGCTCGGAGGGCGCACGTACACATCATCCTCAACATGTTCGTTGGCCGGCGCTACATCACCCGGCCAGACGGATCATTCGATCTGGAGCGCTGGAAGGCGCGCATCGATCGGTTCCGGAATGTAGGACTCGAGCCCTACGTCGCGGACGGCACGCTGGCGGGACACTACCTGCTCGACGAGCCACACGATCCCAGCAACTGGAACGGCCTTCCCGTGCCGCTGAGTGATATCGAGGCTGCCGCGGCCTACAGCAAGAGCATCTGGCCGGACCTGACGACGTTCGTGCGGACCCACCCCTCATTTTTGGCCAAGGCACCCTTCCGCTGGGTGGCGCTCGATGCTGCGTGGGCGCAGTACGCCTCCCGACGCGGTAATCCACGCGAGTATGCGCAACGTAACGCCCGCATCGCCCAACGCCTGGGCCTGGGGCTGGTGGTTGGTCTGAACGTGCTCGATGGTGGCGAGGGCAGGAGTGGCCGGCGAGGCCCCGGCACAGGCAAGTGG
>JACDDX010000211.1 GCA_013816685.1 Gemmatimonadales bacterium | reverse complement strand
CGTCACACCTGAGCGCTGCAGCGCGGGTCCGGACGCGAGAGTCACGGCGCCGGCATCGCGATCGTACATGACCGAGCCCTGCACCAGCTGACTCACCGACGGAACGCCGCCGGCTGGCGCATCGAACGTGGTCAGCGCGCGGAATGCGCGCAGGAACGAAGCGACGCCCATGGTGAATGTTGGTCCGCCGGTGCCACGCGCCCATCGTACGCCGACCTCGACCCGCGTCGAGGCGGTGACCGGTCGCGCCGCCGTCAGCATCGCCAGCGAGAGGCGCCGGACACCCTGACCCTCCAGCGCGGTGCGCACCCATACCGGGCGCAGCAGCGGTCCCCACCCGGCTCTGGGCAGAACGATCGCGGCGAAACCCTGATATCCACGCGTGCCCGCCACCATGAACGGCCCGTGCTCCTGCTCGAACCGGACATACGGCAGCAGCCGTATTGGGCCCACCTGTGTGGACATGCCGATCCGCACCCGGTCGGCGATGCCGCCGGCGCTGACTGTGTGCTCCGCGCTGCCCTCGAGGTAGAAATAGTCGTGCGCACGATCCGGCCGCACGAAGGCCGTCAGCGCCGTCCGGAAACGTCGCCGGCCGGGATTCATCAGCGACGCGAACACCCGGTCATCGTATCGCGCCACCTCCCCAACCAGGTGCACATCGATCGACGGCTCGTAATCGAGCCCAGCGCGCACGAACCCGTTGCCGACGGCCTCGACCTGCGCGTTCCAGCTGTTGGTCAGGCTGCCGGTGATCGACGCATACGGATGCCAGAGGTTGCCGAGACTGTCGCGCGTCAATGCGTCGACCCCGGCCTGCGCGGTCCATCGCCGGGACACGCCGTACCGCAGGTCCAGGTTGCCGGTGCCCCGGCAGGCGACGTATCGGCACCCACCCGCTGAGAGGCCGTACTCGAAGCGGCGCGCCGGCAGCAGGGCGCTGGACACGCGGAAGGTGCGGCCGATCGTCCGGGTCTCCCCAGAGGGCCCGTAGGCGACGATGTCGATCGGGTTCTCGCCGTACACGACCGGCAGCTCGGCGCTGAACTGATTGTTCGCGCCCGCCGAGTCGAAGGCGACGAGCTCACCGCCACGGTAGAACTCGACCTGCCACCCGTCCGGCAGCTGTCCCCGGTAGGGAATCGTTCCGACCAGCGAGGGCCGCAGGAACGGGGCGTTGGTGACTCCGAATCCGCGGAGCTGTCGGCCGCGGGGACCGGTGGCCTGCCCGTCACCGAGGCGGAGTTGCGTGATCCGCCGGTTCGCTCGCCATACGCCGAGCCACGACGCATCCACGCTCGCCGACCCCGCATCCGCCCGGCCCCGGCTTCTCGCGCCGAGCTCGAGCGAGCCTCCCAGCACGTTGCTCCCGAGCGCGATGGAATACGATCCGCCGCCCAGCGGATCGCGGGCCGGCGCGAGTAACGAATAGTCCGCGACCATCCCGTGCCAGCCGCCTGAGCCCTCCGGGACGGTCGTCGCCTCGGCCGCTTCGTTGCCGTGCGAGCGGAGCAGGAGCGCGCGCGCCGCTTCCCGGCGGCGTGCCTGCGCGATCGGAAGCGCGCTCGGATCGGGAACGACGACTTCAAGGTCGCTCCAGTTGACGACGATCCGGATTCCGAGCAGCGCGCCCAGCCTGGCGGCGCTCAGGTAGAGTTCGCCTTCCGCCTGGCGCAGCTCCGCGGGCGCGACGGTGACCGTCGTGCGCCCGACCTGCAGCTCCCGGCGGCGCGGTGAGACCCGCACCGGGACGCTTCCCGGCTGCAGCAGGCCGGACACTCCGCCTGCACTGTCCGCAGTCGCATGAATGCCCGCGAGCTCGAAGAACTGCATCAGCGGCAGCAGCACGTCGCTGCCGGCCCCATAGGCGAGCACCGTGCGGCTGGCGAGCTGGCCGAGGCGCAGCTCGACCAGCGCAGCCTCGGCGGTCGTGTCAGCGACACCGCTGGCACCTTGGCGTAGACGCCAGTGCTCCCGGGCCGCCGCGCTCCGGGGGAGCAGGCAGACCGAGAGCAGCGCCACCAACGCGAGCAGACGCATCTAGACGAGGCGACGTCGGCGCCGTCGCCGACCGCGGCTCATGGCAGCTGCACCGCCAGCGAATCGCGAAGCGTGCGGAAGGGAAGCACCGACTCGGGCCCGAGATCCTGCCGCACCGACGATACCTCGAGCCGAAGCCGATAGCGGCCCGGCGGGACTGAGTCGAGCGGCAGCGCGAAGCGGGGGTGCATCGTGTGATAGGCGGAGATGGGCGTCGCGAATCCGGCACGCACCCGGCCGGCGCTGTCAGCGAGCTCACCGCGCACCGTGGCGAGCAGCGCCGCGTTGCCCGACCGGCTCAGCGTCCCACGCACGACGAGAGAATCCCCCTCGCGCGCTGCACGCACGTCGGAGAGTTCGGGCCCTGTCGCCACCTTACCCTTGCGGTACAGGAGCGGGATGATCGTCCGCACCTCGACACTGAGTCCAACTTTCACGCCGCTCGTGTCCGTCGTGCTGGTGATCGGAAGCCGTCCTCCGCGCGCGGTGATGACGAGCCGCGACCAGTACTCGCCGTCCGCCACGCCCGGTGGCGGGCTCACCAGCAGTCGCACCGTCTGCTGCCCGTTACCCGGGATGGACATCCGGCGGGGGAAGACCTTCACCCAGGCGGTCGCCGACGGCTCGGTCGAGTCGGGATGCTCGGTGGTATGGAGCACGACCTGTCCGGACGAGTCCGTCACCGGATAGCCGAAGATCGCTCCGATCTCCACCTCGGCCGGATCGGTCGACGGGTTCACGAGCAACAGGGACGCCGCGCGCACGCGGGCATCGATGAACAGCGCGGTAGGTGCGATGAGAACGCCCTGTGCTTCGGCAGCCGCGGGCCGAACTGCAAGCACGGCGAGTACGAGTGCGGTCCGAAGAGTCATAGGAGCAGCGCCACGATAAGGGTGAGCGTCGCGGTGTAACTCCCGCCCGCCTGCCCGGAGGCCGCGGCCGTTGCGGTTCCGCCCAGGGATACTACACCGCGTCCATTGTTGCCGAGCGTGGCGGTACGCGGGATCCGGGGATCGAATGCATCCTGGGTGCCCAAGTCGTTGTTGGGCGCGTACCCGGCATCGGTCGAGCCGAAAGTGAGCGGCAGTGTGGCTCCGCCGGGACCGTTCAACCCCGCAGGAAGCACCAGCTGAAGAGTGACCAGCGCGCCAACAGGTCCCTGGATCGTGAACTTGCCGGCGCGGGAGCCGTCGGTCCGCGCGATCGCCTTGGGTACTCCGGCGACAAGGGTCCCGAAGGCGAGTTCCTGGCTGGCATTCACCTGGACCTGCGCCTCGGCCCGCGCTGACCCGGCGGCGAGCATCGCCCCGAAGCCTGCAAGGACACGCGCGAGCATCCGTACACGCAAAACGGGTCGCAGGAGCCATCGATGCTCCCGCCAGTCCCGGTGGGCTCGGCCTGGCCGCGTCGGATCAACGTTCACCTGCGCCGTGCTCCGATTCAGTTGTACACCACGGTCAGCACCACCGGCACGGCGTAGGAACCGGCGGCTGCGCCGCTCGTCGTCAGGGTTGCACCGACCCAAACGTGGAGTTTGCCCGATGGCCCAAGCGTACGGGTCGGCGGACCCGCCGACACGGTGAGGGCAGTCGCCGAATCGGAGCTGTTACTTGTGTTCGACAGCCCGGTCCACGTCCCGATGCCTAGATTGGGACCCAGGGCGGCAGGCAGCGTGAAAAAGATGTCCACGGGCGTGCTGGAAGACCCGCTGATCTGAAAGGTCCCGCCTGCGGCTGGAGCCATGATCTTGGTCTGCGTCGAGGCGACGCTGCC
>JACDDX010000210.1 GCA_013816685.1 Gemmatimonadales bacterium | reverse complement strand
CATCACGGTGCCGTCGCTGATGCGGCTCTGGCAACTCGTCAGCGCGCAGCGCCGGCTGCTGCCCAAGGGGCTTGAGCAGCTCGTGTTCAGACTGGACCGGCAGGGAGGCCGTCATCTGGTGGCGTCGACGCCGGACGCGGGCGGCTGGCCCGACGCCCGGCGCCTGCATGCCGAGCTGGTACGCGGGGGCGAGCCGGCGACGCTCTGGTGGCGTCCGGCCGGAGGCGCGGCGCGCGCGATGGCCGGCGTCGGGGAGGCCTTCCCGGTGACCTCGTTCGAGCAGGTGCACCCGGCCATGGGCGCTCGGGTGCGCGCCTTTGCCGTCGAGCAGCTCGGTCCGGTCGGAGGCCGGCACGTGTGGGATCTCTACGCCGGCATCGGCGAGACGACAGCGGCTCTGGGAGCGGCCGGCGCGCGCGTCACCAGCGTCGAGGCCGACCGCCGGGCGGTGCATGAGGCCGAACGATGCGGCGTGCCGGCCAGCCGACACGCGGAGCTGGTCGAATCGGTCGTGGGGCAACTCGACCGACCCGACCTCGCCGTGACCAATCCGCCGCGCATCGGCATGCACGCGGCGGTGACGACCGCGCTCGAGGCCCGGGGGCCGTCGCGGCTGGTGTACGTCTCCTGCGATCCTGCGACGCTCGCCCGCGATCTCAACCGGCTGCCCGGCTACCAACTCGGCACGGTGCGGGCCTTTGACCTCTTTCCCCAAACCGCGCACGTCGAGACGGTCGCCGTCCTGGACCGGGTCGCATGAGATACCATGTCACCGTGCGTGGCCGGGAGATCGCCATCGAGGTCGAGGGCGACCGGGTGACGGTGGGCGGACGCACGGTCACCGCCAGTCTGTCGGCGATTTCCGGCACGCCGCTGCGGCTACTGATGCTCGACGGGCGCCCGACCGAGCTGGTCGTGGAAACGGCTGGCCGGGGCCTGTGGTCCTTCATCCGCGGTGGCGAACGGACCGACGCCGAGGTGGTCGACGAGCGCACCCGTCATATCCGGTCGCTCACCGTTCCGCGTGACCAGAAGCCGGGCGCGGGGCCGATCAAGGCGCCCATGCCCGGACTGGTGCTCCGTGTGCTGGTTGGGCCGGGTGACCAGGTCACTGCGGGCCGCGGGGTCATCGTGCTCGAGGCGATGAAGATGGAAAACGAGCTCACCGCGACAGCGGATGGCACGGTGAGCCGGGTGCTGGTGGGGACGGGCCAGGCGGTGGAGAAGGGACAGCCCCTCGTCGAGTTGAAATCCTCTTGACCTATACCTTTGTCCCCGGCTATTTTGGGGGTCTGTCAAAAATCGCCCTATTTCTGGTGAGTTCCGTATGAAGACCTTTACCGCGACTCCCGCGGACATCACGCACGACTGGCATGTGGTCGACGCCGATGGCGTTCCCCTCGGCCGGTTGGCGAGCGCGGTGGCGCAGTTGATCCGCGGCAAGCACAAGCCCACGTACACGCCCCACATGGACGGCGGCGACTTCGTGGTGGTGATCAACGCGGCGAAGGTCGGGTTCACCGGCAGGAAGCTCACCGACAAGAAGTATTTCTCGCATACCGGCTACATGGGGCATGAGCGCTTCACCGCCGCGCGTGATCTGCTGGCGAAGCATCCCGATCGCGTCATCGAGAAGGCCGTCTTCGGCATGCTGCCCAAGACCTCACTCGCCAAGCAGAAGATGCGGGGCAAGCTCAAGGTGTACGCCGGTGCCGAGCATCCGCACTCGGCCCAGCAGCCGAAGCCGTATTCCGTCACTCCCGAGAAGGTGAGCGCATGACCGCAACTCCCCAGTTCCGGTGGCAGGCCGTCGGCCGTCGCAAGACCGCCGTGGCCCGCGTCTATCTGACGCCCGGCACCGGCAAGTGGGACGTCAACGGCCGGACACTGGGCGATTACTTCCCCCGTCCGTCGCTGGTGCAGCACATCCAGCAGTCGTTCACGGCCACGGACACGCTTGGCGCGTTCGACGTGAAGGCGCATGTGGACGGTGGCGGGCAGTCGGGCCAGGCTGGCGCACTGCGGCTCGGCATCGCCCGGGCGCTGGTGGAGGCCGATGGTCAGCACCGGCTCAAGCTGCGCGCCGGTGGGCTCCTGACCCGCGATCCGCGGGCGGTCGAGCGCAAGAAGCCGGGACAGCCGGGGGCGCGGAAGCGCTTCCAGTTCTCCAAGCGGTAGGCAGCACCGGGCGGCCCTCGTGGCCGCCTCATCACTCACACCGCCGGGGTCGCGCCAGGGTGTCCCGAACCACCGACTCGGGATCGGGCGTGGAAGCGAAGGCGGTGGACGACCAACCCTGATCCCACGAGGAAACGCGAAACCGCATGGCTCAGCCCCAACTGCAGGACCTGCTCGAGGCGGGAGTTCATTTCGGCCACCAGACGCGCCGGTGGAACCCGAAGATGCGCCGGTTCATCTTCGCCGAACGTTCCGGCATCTACATCATCGATCTCCAGAAGACGCTGCGGCAGATCACCAAGGCGCAGGAAGTCCTCCGCGCCGTCGTGTTGCGGGGCGAGGGCGTGCTCTGCGTCTGCACCAAGAAGCAGCTCAAGGCGATCGTCCAGGCAGAGGCCGAGCAGAGCGGGGCGTTCTATGTGACGGAGCGGTGGCTGGGCGGCATGCTCACCAACTTTCAGACGCTCAAGAAGCAGATTCGCCGGCTCCGGGAGCTCGAGCAGGGTGCCGCCGAAGGCGATTTCGAGAACTACACCAAGAAGGAAAAGCTGCTCTTCGAGCGCGAGCGCGTGAAGCTGGCCCGGAACCTCGAGGGCGTGAAGAACATGAGCCGGCTTCCCGGCGCGCTCTTCGTCGTGGACGCGAAGAAGGAAAAGATCGCGGTGGCCGAGGCCAACAAACTCGGCATCCCGGTCGTGGCCATCGTCGATACCAACGCCGACCCGGACGTCATCACGGTGCCCATCCCCGGCAATGACGACGCGATCCGCTCCGTCTCGCTGATCACGGCCGCACTGTCCGACGTCATCAAGGAAGCCCACGCGCAGATGCCGACGCGTGAAGCGGCCGAAGAGGGCGAGGGCGAGACGTACAGCAGCGACGGCAGCGGCGATGGCGCGAGCGAGGAAGAGCGCCGGCGGCGCCGACCTCGCCGGAAGCGGCGGCCGAAGCCGGAGGCCATTGCAGCCCGGCTCAAGCCCGAAGGCGGCGGCGAGCCTGGCGCCCCCGAAGGCGTGGAAGCGGGCGAGACGGGCGTCTAACAATCGCCCCGCAGCACGGAGCGATCGCCGCTCCAGGCCCGTGCGGGCCGGGAGCGGCGGTTTTACTATTCACCCCCTGAGTGGACACGGGTCCGGAGACTATGGCGAGTACGACGATCAGCCCCAAGGACGTAAGCGAGCTGCGCACGCGCACCGGTGCAGGCATGATGGATTGCAAGCGCGCGCTCGAGGAGTCCGGCGGGGACATGGACAAGGCCGGCGAAATCCTTCGGAGGAAGGGCATTGCCAAGGCCGAGAAGCGCACGGGCAAGAGCGCATCGCAGGGCGTCATCGTGAGCTATCTGCACCACAACGGGCAGGTGGGCGCCATGGTCGAGCTTAACTGCGAGACCGACTTCGTCGCGCGCACCGATGACTTTCAGCAGCTCGCGCGCGATATCGCGCTGCACGTTGCCTCGGCCGACCCGGTCGGCGTGAATCCGGGAGACGTCCCGGCCGATCTGCTCGAGCGCGAGCGCCGCATCGCGGAGGAGCAGGTGGCGCAGGAAGGCAAGCCCGAAGCCATCCGCGCCAAGATCGTCGACGGCAAGCTCAGGAAGTTCGTCGCCGAACGCACGCTCATGGAGCAGGCGTTCGTCAAGGAC
>JACDDX010000209.1 GCA_013816685.1 Gemmatimonadales bacterium | reverse complement strand
CGTCTTGAGGCGCTCGAACGCAACCGCCTTGTATTTGGAGGCGAGCCGGAGGCCGACGTTGAGCGGATTCAGCAGCTTGAGCCGGACCCGCTCCTCCTGATCCAGCGTGCGCACCAGGAACTCGTCGACCGCGGCGAAGCCGCTGTCTGCGGGCCGCTCGTCGGAGCCGGCGTCGCGCGCGTCGAGCGCCGAGCGCGCGGAAACGGCGAACAGGCGCGGCGCCTCACCGGTGAGCGCCTGCGCATTGTCGCGGACGAAGTCGAGCACCTGCTGGCGCTCGTCGGGTTTCCGCAGAATGTCGATCTTGTTCACGACGAACACGATCTTCTTGCCCCACTGCCGGATCTGCTCCAGAAAGCCGCGCTCGCTCTCGGTGAACGGGCGGTCCGCGCTGGTGACGAACAGCACGAGATCGGCGCGCGGAATGAAGTCGCGGGTGAGCTCCTCGTGCCGCCGGATGATCGCGTTGGTGCCCGGCGTGTCCACCACGGTGATCTCGCGCAGCACGTCGGCGGGGTGGGTGCGCTCCAGCAGGAACGCCTCGATCGGATTCTCGCCGACGACAGTGCCGTGGCGGAGCAGGTTGATGCGGTCGGTGGTGGGCGTGACGCCTTCCGGCAGGATGCGCTCGCCGAGGAGCGCGTTGATGAAGCTGGATTTTCCGGAGTTGAACTCGCCGGCCACGACCAGGAGGAACAGGCCGGTGAGCTGTTCCCGCGCGTCGTGGAAGCGCTTGAGGTCGTCCGCATCGACGTCGGTGCCGAAGCGGGCAAGCGCCTCGGCGAGCCGCTCGAGCAGCTCCTGCTCGCGAACCCGGAGGTCAGCCTCGCGCTCGGAGAGGATGGCGCGCCGTCCGAGCAGCCTGCCGATCACGGGACCTCCATCGGGAGATGCGTCAGGCGGAACGGGCCCAGGGCAGCGATGGCAGGAGTGGACGCTCCGCCCACATGGCCTGGCCCAGAATCACCAGCTTGCGGGGACCGGAGACGTAGGCCCGGGCGCGGAAGACATCATAACCCAGCCGCTCGATGCCGTCGAGAATGCCGGCGTAGGTGCGCTGCAGCAGCCGGACGGTGAGCCGGGAGCCGTCGCGGGGAAAGAGTCCGACCACGGAGTCGGCCGCATCGAAGAGCGCACGCGCCCGCAGCACCTGAAACTGCATCAGCGCCACAAACTCGGGGGAGACCCGGCGGGCCTCGAGCATCCGTCGATCGACGCCGAAGCTCCGCATCTCGTCGGCCGGGAGGTAGAGCCGGCCCACCGCATGGTCTTCCGACAGGTCGCGGAGCACGTTGGTGAGCTGCATGGCCACACCGAGGCCCACACCGATCTCGCGGTAGCGGGGACCGAGCGCACCGCTCGCGCCGAGCACCGGGCCCAGCATCAGACCGACGCCGCCGGCGACGAGGCGGCAATAGCAGTGCAGCGCGGCCCAGTCCTCGAACGCGACGTCATCCAGGTCGGTGGCCACACCCTCCAGCAGATCGAGCAGCGGTCGAAGCGGCACCGGGTACCGCGCGAGGGTGTCACCCAGCGCGAGCCACCGGTCGCCGCCCGCGGCGCGATTGCCCTCGTGCAGCGCCTCGACGGTGTCGCCCAGCTGGTGCAGCTCGCCCAACACCTGGGACTTCGGCTTGGAGCCGCGCGCATCCACGAGATTGTCGGCGTGACGGCAGTAGTCGTACAGCGCGAACACCGCCTGGCGCTTGGGGGATGGTAGAAAACGGCTCGCGAAATAGAAGCTGCGCGCCCACTCGGCGGTCGCCTGCTCGGCACGCGCGTAGCTGGCCTCAAGCCGGAGCGTCACACCGGCACCGCCTGCTCCTCGGCGATTCGCTCGGTCACCAGCCGCGAGGAGATCAGAACCATCGGAATGCCGCAACCCGGATGTGTGCTCTGCCCCACGAAGTAGAGATTGCCATAGCGCGGGTGACGGTTGTGGGGACGGAAGTACCCCACCTGGTCGATACCGTGCGCGAGACCGAACGCCTCCCCCCGCGTGGCGGAGAAATCGCCGGTGAAATCGACCGGCGTGAAGCTGCGGCGGGTCACGATGTGCTTCCGGAGATCGGGCAGACCGAAGCGCTCCAGCCGCTCGAGCATGGAGGTCTCGAGCCGCGGGCCCTCGACCGCCCAGTCGATTTCGAGGCCCGGCGTCTGACTCGGCACCGGGACCAGGACGTAGATGTTCTCCGAGCCCTCAGGCGCCAGCGACGGATCGGTCTTGTTGGGATTGCAGACGTAGAACGCCGGATCGTCCGGAATCCGGTGATGCCTGAAGATGTCGTCGCAGGTGGCGCGGAGATCGGCGGGCACCGCGAGGCCGTGGTGCAGCAGATGGGGATACTGCCGGTTGACGCCGAGGTACATGAGGAACGCCGAGCAGCTGAACGCCTTCCGCGCGATCCGGGGATAGGGCTCATCGAGCAGCGTCTCGTAGGCGTAGGGCAGATCGGCATTGGCCAGGACCAGGTCGGCGGGGAGGCGGGTGCCGTCGTCGAGAATCACCGCCGCGACCCGGTCGCCGGCGCGCTCGAGCGACCGCACATTGACGTCGTAGCGGATCTCGACGCCCATCTCGCCGGCCAGCCGCGCGAGCGCCCGCGGCATCGCGTGCATGCCGCCCATCGGGAAGTGGAGCCCGCCGGCCACCTCGGTGTAGGGCAGCAGGCTGTAGATGGCCGGGGAGTCGTAGGGCGACAGTCCGAGGTAGAGCGACTGGAAGCTGAAGGCCCCGCGCAGGCGTTCGTCCTTGAAATAGCGCGAGACCATGCGCCGGAGCTTCTCCATCCCCCGCGCACGCACCAGCAGCGCCGCATTCCTCACGTTCAAGAAATCGCGGCCGGTATGACAGTTCTTGTCCACGAACCCGTCCAGCCCCAGCCGGTAGAGCTTCGCACTATCGGCGAGAAACCGGAGGAAGTTCGGTCCAGCGCCCGGTTCGATCCGCTCGACGCTCTCGAGCATCCGGTTGATGCGGCTGGTCACCTCGAGCGTGCTGCCGTCGGGAAACGAGACCCGGTAGTTCGGCTCCAGCTGCACGATGTCGAGATACCGCTCCATCGGGCGGCCGACTTCGGTGAACAGCTGCCGCAGATAGTCCACCATCAGCAGCAGGGTGGGGCCAGTGTCGAAGAGGAAGCCTTCCGACTCCCACACGCCGCAGCGGCCGCCGGGATGCGAGTGACGCTCGAGCAGCGTGACGTGAAAACCGCGGTGCCGGAGCCGGATCGCGGCGGCGAGACCGCCGAGTCCGGCGCCGATGACGATGACGCTGCGGCCGTCGCGTCGGTCTTCGGCGAGGTCCAAATTGGCGGTATCGTCGGAACCGGAGACGCCTGCGCGCTGGTGGAGCGTTGGTGCGGAAGTCATCTGAGTCCAGTTCCCGTCGTGAACGCGTCGAATCCGATTCCGTAACCGCGGGCGCGCAGCGCGCTCGCATGCGCCGTCATGCCGCGCCCGCCCACGACCGCGGCAGTGCCGGGGGGAAGTTTACCCGGCAGGGCCAGCAGGGGCGGCAGGTTGGCCGCCACGATTCGCGCGTCACTCGCGCTGAGGGCCACGACCGCGGGCCGGAGCTTCCACGCCGCCTCGAGCATGTCGCCCACCGGCAGGTCGGCGCCCAGATATTGTATGCGCCAGCCCCGGTCCTGCAGCACGGTCAGCGAGGTCAGCACGCCCCACTCGTGGCGCTCGCCGGGCAGACAGGAGGCGGCGACCAGCGGTCCGGCGCCGCGGTTCCGCAGCCCACCCTTGAGCGCATGCACGATCACTTCGCTCGCCAGGTGCTCGGCCGCGACCGGGATCCGGCCCACCGCCCACAGATCGCCGACGGCCTGCGCCAGAG
>JACDDX010000208.1 GCA_013816685.1 Gemmatimonadales bacterium | reverse complement strand
CTCCGGAGATGTGCCTGAGCGCATCGGGAAACCGCGGGAAGCTCACGTCGGCACAGGCGAGGTCATCCACCCGAACGTCGGCCCCGGAGACTGTCCCCAGCACCGCGAACGCCATCGCGAGCCGGTGATCGCCGGCGGTGCGCACCGGGCCCGCCGGCACCGTGTCGCTGCCGTGGACTATGAGATCGTCGCCAAGGACGTCGGCGAGCACGCCCACGGCCCGAAGGTTTTCGGCGATGAGGCCGAGGCGGTCGCTCTCTTTCACCCGCAGCTCGCCGACGTCGCGAAAGATGCTCGCCCCCTCGGCACGAGAGGCGAGCACCGCCAGCAAGGGGATCTCGTCGATGAGACCCGGGATTTCTCCTGCGGCGACCTCGGTGGCGCGAAGCCGCGCGGGACCGACGACGATGTCCGCGACCGGCTCGCCGAAGTGCTCGGTCGCGTTCTCGGTGGTGATCTTCGCGCCCATGCGCCGGAGCACCTGGAGGAAGCCGGTACGGGTCGGATTCACGCCGACCCGCTCGATCCGGAGTTCGCCGTGCTCAGCGAGGATCGCCACGCCGATGAGAAACGCGGCTGACGAAGGATCGCCCGGGACGACGAGCCGGAACGGCGTGATGATGCCACCCGGGCGGAACTCGATCCAGCCGTCCCGCTCGCCGATGCCGTACCCGAAGGCGTGGAGCAGCCGCTCGGTGTGATCGCGCGACCGCCCGTTCGGCTCCCGGAGCGACACGTCGACCCGGCCCGCCACGCCGGCGAGCAGCAGCGCGCTCTTGATCTGCGCGCTCGCGACGGGCATGGCGTAGCGGAGCGGCCGAAGCGCTCCGCCCTGGACGGTGAGCGGCAGTCCATCACCGCTCCCCTCGACGAAGCGGGCCCCCATCTCGCTCAGCGGCACCGTAACCCGACGCATCGGGCGCCGGCTCAGCGACGCGTCGCCGGTGAGGGTTGCCTCGAACGGATGCGCGGCGAGGAGCCCGAGCAGGAGTCGCGTGGTCGTGCCCGAGTTGCCGCAGAAGAGTGGTCCGGACGGCGGCCGGAAGCGGCCGCAGCCGGTGATGCGGACCGTCGTGCCCTGACGGAGCGACGTGACCCGCGCGCCGAGCTGGCGAAGGACGCGCGCGCTGGAGCGGGCATCGAGCGAAGTGAGCGCGCCATCCACCTCGCTCCGGCCTTCGGCGAGCGCCGCGAAGAGCAGCGCCCGATGGGTGATGCTCTTGTCGCCCGGAACCCGGACACTGCCGCTGACCCTCATCGGTCGAGCCCCCGTCGGAACCTCTGCGCGGCCTCCAGGTAGGCACGCAGTCCATCCGCGTCGCGCCGACGCATGAGCGCGCGCAGCTCGGCCAGCCGGGACTCGACCGCCTCCATCGCTTCGGCGGTCGCCGCTTCATTATAGAGCAGGATGTCGAGCCACATCTCCGGGCTGCTGGCGGCGAGGCGGGTCGTGTCCCGCATGCCGGAGCCGAACGAGACCCCGGCAAGTCCGCGGCCGGCCACCGCCGTTGCGAGGGCGTATGCCACCGCCTGCGGAAGATGACTGGTCCACGCGAGCTGGCGGTCGTGTGCGGCGGCGTCGATGGCGACGGGAAGCGCCTCCAGCGTCTCCGCCCAGAAGCGCCGGATCGCGAGCGCCGCCCGATGCCCGGTTCCGGTCGGTGTCTCGCAGACATAGACCACGCAGCCGCGCAGGCGGTCGGGGCGGGAAGAGGCAAAGCCGGTCGCGTGGGTGCCGGCGAGCGGGTGACCCCCGGCGAAGCGATCACCCAGGCCGGCCTCGACCGCGGCCTCGACGACCGGCGCCTTCACGCTGCATACGTCGGTGAGCAGCGCCCCGGGCTCGAGGCTCTCGGCCAACTGCCGGATAAGATCGAGGGTCGCGCGAGGTGGGACCGCGAGCACCACGAGGTCGGCGCCCTGAACGGCGGTGACCGGTGAGGCGGCAAGATCGGTGAGCGCGCCGGCCTTGAGCGCCTCGATCCCGTCGGCCTGGCTGGGTGAATACCCCACCACCCGCGGGATGCCGGCCAGCCGGGCCTGCCACGCGAGCGACCCACCGATGGCGCCGAGACCGATGACGGTCAGGGATATGGGACGCACGAAAGATCGGTCGTGAGAGTCACGAAGTGCCGCATGCCGCCGCCCGGTTGGGGCGGCCAAAGCCGCCGGAACGTCCTGAGGTGAGCCCAGAGTGTATCGGTATCTCGAGCGATTCTCAACGAGTGCCGATACCCGGTCGGCGTCGAAGCTGCCGGGGCTCGACGCGCATCACCGGGAGATCAAGGAAAAAGCCCTGAGCGTGGAGGCAGAACCTTTTCACCACACGGGTGCAGATCGTTTGCCGGGCCCGCGGGCGAGATCGGGGCTGCGCCGTGCACCGGCCGTGCATCGGCTGTAGACCCACCGCGTTAGACCACGCCATCAGTGCCACCGTCGGCACTGCGCACCGCCCCTGGTGCCTGCACTGGCTTACATATTGCCAAGCACGCCGCGCTTCCACACCCTCCGGACATTGCCGCATGCCGACCTCCGACGTCACCGCTCAGAAACAGGCTCTGGCCAACGCGTACGGGAACGTGCTCAAGTCGCAAGCCGACGAGCGCGAAGCTGAACGCGCGGCCGAGAAGGCTCGCCGCCGCGCGGCCAAGCGGCCGCGACTGATTCTGGTTGCCGCGGTGCTGCTGCTCAGCGTCGTCACCGGCTGGACGTGGCACACCCGCCCCGACTGGATCTTCCGCCCCACCAACATCGCCGAGTCCACCGACGTCAGGGAAGCCAGCCTCCGGATCATGATGGCCAACGCCGCACAGCACATCGAGCGGTATCGCACCCGTCATGGCCGGCTTCCGAAGAGTCTGCGCAGCGCCGGTGCCCACGGCCAGAGCATCCAGTATGTCGTCGACGGATCAGACTCCTACCGGCTGACCGGCACGAACGGTCAGGTCGCGCTGACGCTTCGTTCCGATCAGCCGTTGCCAGCCTTTATCGGCAACAGCTTTGCGCTGGTGACCTCCCGGAGGACTCCGTGAAACGCCGTGGCTTCACCATGATCGAACTGCTGACTGTCATCACCGTGCTGGGCGTGCTCGCCCAGCTCGCGGTGCTGCGCTATGTCGATCTCCGGCACCGCGCGGTCTCGGTGCAGGTCATCAGCGATCTGGAGGCGGTGCGCCTGGCGGCGTACGGACGGTACTACGAGAATCAGCAGTGGGCCCCCGACTACGGCGACGGCGTGACGCCACCCGAGCTGACCCCGTTCCTGCCCGGCGGCTTCAAATTCACCCGCTCCGATTACACCATGGACTGGGAAAACCTGGTACCTCCCGGCGGCGGGACGTCCGGATCCATGCAGCTCGGCGTGGTGGTGACTGCAAGCAATCCGCGCCTGGCCACCGTGCTGGCGCAGAACCTCGGCAACAAGCTGCCGTTCACCGTGCTCGGCAACACACTCACCTACGTTATCATCGGCCCGGACGGCCGCTTCTAGCTTCCCCTGCCGCGCGGCGCGGTTGCGCCTCCTGCCCGGTCGGTACCTCCACCCGGAGCAGCATCAGCGAATGGGCCACGACGGTGACCCGGCCCTCCCGCAGCGGGCGTGGCTGCAGCTGCGCCGTATTGACGATCTCGATCCAGCCTCCGGACCCGTCCACCGCTGGAAGCGTGAACGACCTGGACCGGGGACTGCCGTTCAGCAGCAGCAGGATGGCATCGCCACGAAGGCGGCGCCCGCGCTCGTCCACCTCGTCGGTAGCCTCCCCCCGCACCAGCATGCCGAAGACATGATGCGCCGGGTCGGACCACTCGGCCTCGGTCATGTCCCGCGCGTCGGGACGGAGCCAGGCCAGGTCCTTGTGCCCGTCGCTCGCACGGGGCTCG
>JACDDX010000207.1 GCA_013816685.1 Gemmatimonadales bacterium | reverse complement strand
GGGGGCGCGCGCCGGGCGCTCACGGTGCTGGAGGCCGCGGCGGCGCACGCGGGACCCGGGGGGCGGGTGACGGTGGAGACGGCGCGTGACGCGATGCAGAAGCGCTTCGCGCGCTACGACAAGACGGGCGAGGAGCATTTCAATCTGCTCTCCGCCTATCACAAGTCGCTGCGGGGGAGCGACCCGCAGGCCGCGCTCTACTGGATGGCCCGGATGATCGAGGGTGGGGAGGATCCGATGACGCTCTTCCGCCGCGCGATCGCAATGGCGGCGGAGGATGTCGGCCTCGCCGATCCCAATGCGCTGCTGGTCGCGGCGGCCGCTCGGGACGCGTTTCACATGCTGGGACCACCCGAAGGGTATCTCCCGCTCGCCGAGATGACGATCTACCTCGCCACCGCGCCCAAGTCGAACAGCGCCAAGGCCGCATTGGACGCGGCGCTGAACGCGGCGCGGGAGACGCCCGCCGCCGGTGTGCCGCTGCACATCCGGAACGCACCGACTTCGCTGATGAAGGAGCTGGGGTACCATCGCGGCTACCAGTACGCCCACGACGCCGCGGAAGCCTATCTGCCTCAGGAATACCTGCCCGACGAGCTTCGCGGGGCTACCTTTTACGTGCCGGGGCCGTTCGGGCACGAGAAGCGGATCGCGGAGCGACTCGAGTGGTGGGCCCGGCTCAAGCGGGACGCCGAGGCGCCAGAGCCGGAGCGCGATCGGGTGGACCCGGATGCACCAGGGACGGAGAAGGCATGACACGGTGGCTTCGCGCACGGCTCCTGCTGGGCCTCGGCGCACTCGGGTGCGCGGGTCTCCCAGGGCTCCCGGAAAACCCTGACATTCAGCTCTCGCGTGTCGTCGTGCGCGGTCTCGGCGTGACCGGCGGAAATCTCGATCTGGTGCTGGACGTGCGGAATCCGAATCAGTTCGACTTGCGCGGCACCCGGCTCGTGGCCGGTTTTGAGGTTGAGGACACCCACGTCGGCGACGTCACCTACGACAACCCGTACACGGTACCGCGCGACGGCGTGACGGATGTCACACTGCCGCTAAGGTTCACCTGGTCCGGGGTCGGCGCAGCATTCCGCTCGCTGCTCGGGGCGGGCGACATTCCGTACACCATGAAGGGTCAGGCCACGCTCACCGCCGTGGGAACCACCATCAACGTTCCGTTCACCCGGCGAGGGCGGGCCCCCATCTCGCGCGTCCGGGTCTCCCCGATACCTTGAGGATTTCGGCAACATCAAAGACCTGATCACTGTTCGCGACCCGACCGAACGCGCCGTCGTGGTCGCCGCTCCCCGCAAGGGATCGAAGGATGCGGCGCACATCGATGAGCATCTGGAGGAACTCACCCGGCTGGTGGATACGGCCGGCGCGGAAGTCGTCGGCCGCCTCTCGCAACAGGTGGCGGCGCCGAGCCCGGCCACGCTGATCGGCGAAGGCAAGGTGGAAGAGCTGGCCCAGCAGGTGGCCGAGTCGGGCGCCACGCTGGTGATCTTCGACGAGGAGCTGAGTCCGGCGCAGGGCGCAAACCTGGAGCGCGAGCTCAAGGTGCGCGTGATGGACCGGCCCGAGGTCATCCTCGACATCTTCTCCACCCGGGCCCGCAGCCACGAGGCGAAGCTGCAGGTCGAGCTCGCGCAGCTCGAATATCTGCTGCCGCGGCTGACGCGGATGTGGACCCACCTCTCGCGCATCCGTGGCGGCATCGGTCTTCGGGGGCCGGGCGAAACCCAGCTCGAGACCGACCGCCGGATTATCCGCCGCAGGATTCAGGCGCTCAAGGGCAAGCTGCAGGATGTCGAGCGCCATCGCGAGAACATGCGTGCCGGGCGCGATCCGATGTTGAGCATCGCGCTGGTCGGGTATACCAACGCCGGCAAGTCGAGCATTCTGCGTTCACTCACCGGGCAGCACGAAATCGTGGTGGAGGACCGGCTGTTCGCCACCCTCGACACGCTGACCCGCGAGGTGGATCTCGGCGAGAGTGTGCGGGCACGCGTCAGCGACACCGTGGGCTTCATCCGGAAGCTTCCTCACCATCTCGTCGCGAGCTTCCGGGCCACCCTGGAGGAGGCGCGCGGCGCGGACGTGCTGCTGCACGTCGTGGATGCGAGCCATGCCGACTGGGAAGGGCAGATGCGGGTGGTGGACAAGGTTCTCGCCGAGCTCAACCTCGCCGACCGGCCGACCATTCCGGTCTTCAACAAGATCGACCTGGTGCCGGATCCGGTCGCACTGTCGGCCCGGGTGCGGGAGTTGTACCCGACGGCTGTCACCGCGACCACGATGCGGACCGACGGTCTGGCCGGCCTCCGGAGCCGGCTGCGGGAGCTCGACCGGCGGGGACGGCCGACGGTGCGCATCCGGCTGCCGGCCGCCGAAGGCGCGCGGCTCGCGGCGTTGTACCGGGAGGGCGAGGTCATGTCGCGCGAGCAGGACGGGACCGACACGGCGCTCACGGTGCGACTCGACCCATGGCAGGTCGAGCGGCTGCGGCGCGACGGCATCGTCGTCGAGGAGCTGCGCACTGAGCGGCGCGTCCGACAGGTCGGCCGCGGCGCCTGAGCGGCACCTATTGTAGGCCAACCTCAACATGCGAACGGGGCCGGCGCTGGAGTGAGCGCCGGCCCCGTTCGTCATCGGTCGTGCGTCGCGCGATCAGGCTTTGCCGTTGGTGCTCGACAGCATCTGCTCCAGGATCAACCAGCGGTTCATGCCGGCGAACTTCTGGTGCATCTTGGTGCTCGGAAGCTCGCTCTGCTCGTCTTCCTCGTTCTGCAGATCGGCCAGGGCTTCGACGCCGCTTGCGAGAAACTTCCGGAGCCCCTTCTCCAGCGCCATGCCCGCCGTCCGGAAATTGAAGAGCGTCGAGAACTGCAGGGTGAAGCCGAGCTCGCCGAGCTGCTTGTTGGTGATCAGAGTGCCGGCCTTCTTGGCTTTTCCGAAGTAGAGCGAGGGCGACAGGTTGAAGCCGAGCATCTGGTCGGGGTAATACTTCCGCACCCCCTCGGCGAACTCCTGCGGTTGGTCGATCTCCACGTTGTTGAATTCGGGCCAGATCACGTCCACGCCCAGCTCGGCGGCTTCCCACGCGTCCTCGATGGCCATCTTGACGCCACCCGGCTCCTGGTCCGGCAGCGCGCCGTCGATGGAGTCGGTGCGAGCGATGATGACCACGTCGGTGCCGGTGACCTGCGCGGCTGCCTTGATCGCCTTGAGCTTGGCCAGCCACAGCGTCCGCGGCACCAGCACCTTGTTCCGCTTCGCCTTGCCGACGTTGACGATGTGACCGCAGGTTCGGTTGGCCGGGTCCTGGTTCTCGAGATGCACGCCACCGGCACGGGCCCGGATCAGCTCCATGGCCAGGGTGAAGGTCTGCGTCGGACCACCGAAGCCGGCTTCCATATCGACGAAGGCGGGCGGCACGTCGAGCACCTCCTTGCCCTCGGTGTCGTAGTAGTGCGCGTTGCGCGCGCCCTCGATGCCGAGCCACATCTCGTGAACCAGCTTGACCATATCATGGGACGCGTAGATGCCGATGTCCGGAAACATGCTCTTCGTGGCGGCGAGCTGCCACCCGCTGCCATACAGCGCCTTGAACCCCAGCTTCGTCATGATGGCCGAGGTAAACGCGTCGTAGGCGCCGGCGCTGTGAATGTAGGAACCGGTGTCGTGCGCGGTGCGAAGCAACCGGCGAAGCTTGTCGGCCGGCTCTTCGGCCTCGGGCGGAGCGAAGAGTCGACCGATCGCATCGGCGGGAAAAGCGCTGTTCGGTGTCGCGGGGCGTGTCGCAGTGGCCATGCTGGGCTCTCCGGGCAACTGGGCGCGAGTCAGGGGGTCGGAACCGGGCCCGCCAAGGGCCTTGTGAATAAGTTCA
>JACDDX010000206.1 GCA_013816685.1 Gemmatimonadales bacterium | reverse complement strand
GCATCCGGAGCTGGCAGGCCGGCGACGAGCCCGCCCTCGCCCGCCATGCCGACAGCCCGCGCATCTATCGCAACGTCCGCGATCACTTTCCCCATCCCTACACCCTGGCCGACGCCGAAGCGTGGGTCCGGGATTCGTCCGCTGCGGTGCCCCAGACGAGCTTCGCGATCGAGATCGATGGCGAGCCCGGCGGCGGCATCGGCGTCGTTCTGCAGGAGGACGTCAACCGCTGTTCGGCCGAGATCGGCTACTGGCTCGGCGAGGCGTTCTGGGGACGTGGGATCGTGACTGAAGCGGTGCGGGCCTTCACGCCCTGGGCATGGGACGCCTATGGCATCGTGCGCCTCTACGCCAAGGTGTTCGCCTGGAACACGGCGTCGAGCCGGGTGCTGGTAAAGGCGGGCTACACCTTCGAGGGACGACTCCGCCGCGCAGCCATCAAACAGGGCGAGGTCGTGGACGAACTGCTCTACGCGGCGGTGCGGGAGGGTTAGGGCAACTGGTCCTGCTCGACCGGTCCGCCGGCCCGCTGCCAGCCGGTGAAACCCGACGCCAGATCGGTGACGTTGCGGAAGCCGAACGACTGGAGCACACCGGCGGCGATGCCCGACCGGGTTCCGCCCTGACAGTGGACCACCAGCGTCCCATCGCGTGGCAGCTCACCGGCGCGCTCGGTGAGCTCGCCCACCGGCACGTTCAGGCTACCCGGCACGTGCCCGGCCTCCCACTCGGCCCGGCTCCGCACGTCCAGCACGGTCACCTCTCCCCCACCCGTTCCCGATTCGGGCCTCCGCGTCACTGCCAGCAGCTCGTCCGGCGCAATCTTCCGCACCCGCTCGAGCGCGCGACCGGTCGCGGCCCAGCCTTCGACCGCATCGGGGCCGAACCAGCCGGCCGCGCGGTCCAGGCCGATCATTGCGAGGTCGCGCAGCACCCCGGCGGCATCCGGGACCTCATCCCTTCCGAGGATGAGATAGAAATCGCGGTCGTCCGGAATCAGCCACCCCGCCCAGGTCGTGAACGCGGCGTTGCGCGGAATGCTCACCGCACCCGGCACGTGGCCCCGTGCGAACTCCGCCGCGGCGCGGGCATCCACGATCAGCGCACCGCGGTCAATGGCAGGCGGCAGGGCGGGGGAGGGCAGTCGTGGCGCTTCGGGAACGCCATTCAGTGAACGTGGCCCGTCGCGATTGATCCGCTTCATCCGGGCGAAGTAACGCGGCGCCTCGGGCTGTCCTGCCAGTGCCGCTCGCACGAATGCCTCCTCGTCCAGAATCGCAAACGCCCAGTTGGTGAGCCGCTCGTAGCCCAGCGTCGTCTGCGGCATCGCGCCCAGCGATTTCCCGCACGCCGACCCCGCTCCGTGGCCGGGCCAGACCTGGAGGTGGTCGGGGAGATCGCCGAGCTGCCGGATCGAGTGGAAGAGCGCCCGCGCGCCCGCTTCGGCGGAGCCGGCAAGGCCGGCCGCGCGCTCCAGGAGGTCGGGCCGACCGACGTCGCTGACGAAGAGAAAGTCGCCGGTGAGAAATCCGAGCGGCAGGTCAGCGGCGGCCGTGGTATCGGTGACGAGGAACGACAGGTGTTCGGGGGTGTGCCCCGGCGTGTGTACCGCGTCGAGACGAACGTCGCCGGCCTGAATCGTGTCACCGTCCCTCAGCAGCACTGCGCCGTCCTCGGCGGCATAGCCGTACTGCCACGCCTCGCCGCCTTCGCTGGAAAGATGGAGTGCCGCACCGGTGCGCCGCGCCAGCTCCCGGCTTCCCGACACGAAGTCCGCGTGAATGTGGGTCTCGACGACGTGCGCGATCCGGAGCCCTTCCGCGTCAGCCGCTGAGAGATAGCCGCCGATGTCCCGGTTGGGGTCGACCACGATGGCCTCGCCGGCGCGCTGTGATCCGATGAGATAGCTCGCCTGCGCCAGTCGGGTGTCGTACAGCCGCTTGAACAGCATTCCTGCCCTGCTCCTGGTGTCGAGTGCGGTGGAAAGATGAACCCGCTGTCGTCGGCTCGCCACAGCAGATCGGTGACGTGCGACACGCACTCCCGGCGCACCGGACCGGCTCGGTCATACGGCAACGTGACGCCGCATGCCGACTTGCGAGGGCGTCGTTTCCTTCGTTCCTACACTGCAATCCCGCGCACCGGCAGATCACTCGACTGGCGTACCTCTTGCCCGACGCGCCGCCGCACACCAGAGCTCCCTCAACGACACGACGAGTGCAGCGTTTTTCGGCCGGACCACCCCATCGCGGAGCGGTTGCGAGCATGCGCGTGCTGATGCTCAACTACGAATTTCCTCCGCTCGGCGGGGGCGCCGGTGTTGCCACCGCTGCGCTCGCACGCCAGCTCGCCGCCGGTGGTGCGCGGGTGGACGTGGTGACGGCGGGGATTCCCACGCCCGCCGACCGGGGTACGCACCTGACGGTGCACCGGCTCGCGGTGCGCCGGACCGCGGTGCATCAGGCCGGGCTCCGTGACGCGACGAGCTACCTCGTGGCCGCACTGC
Source organism: Gemmatimonadales bacterium (assembly GCA_013816685.1). Taxonomy (GTDB): domain Bacteria; phylum Gemmatimonadota; class Gemmatimonadetes; order Gemmatimonadales; family GWC2-71-9; genus JACDDX01. The sequence goes on along the minus strand of JACDDX010000206.1, from coordinate 1,381 downwards.
CGGTCGTCCGCCGGCTGCTGCGCACGCACCAGTACGATGTCGTCCACATCTTCTTCTCCCTCCCGAGCGGCGCGCTGCTTCCGCTCCTCGACTTCGGTGACACACCGGTGGTGGTGTCGCTGCGGGGATCCGATGTGCCCGGCTACGACCCGCACAACCGCAAGCTCGCCCGGGCCCACCGGCTGCTCCGGCCGCTCACTCGCTGGATCTGGCGCCGGGCCGATCGGGTCGTGGCGCTGTCGGAGAGTCTCGGCCAGCGCGCGCTCGAGACCCTGCCGACGCTCGACTATTCCGTCATTCACAACGGGGTCGAGCTCGGGCGCTTTCATCCGCCGCGCTCGCCGAGGCCGGTGCGGCTCGACCGGGTGCGCTGCATCGCCGTCGCACGGCTGGTGGAGCGGAAGGGTGTGGGCGATCTGCTCCGGGCCTTTGCCCTGCTGGAGCGGGGACGCTACGAGTTGGAGATCGTGGGGAGCGGCCCCGATCAGGCAGCGCTGCGCTCGCTCGCGCTCCAGCTCGGCCTCGGCCGGGAGGTGCGCTTCCTCGGCTCGCTGGATCGCGACGCCGTCGCCCGCCGCTACCGCCAGGCCGATCTCTTCACGCTGGTGTCGTGGGAGGAATCGTTCGGGAACGTCTTCGCCGAGGCGCTCGCATCGGGGCTCCCGATCGTGGGCAGCCGGACCGGCGGCATTCCCGAGTTCGTCGAGCACGGCCGGAACGGGCTGCTCGTGCCGCCACGCACGCCCGAGGCGATCGCGAGCGCCATCGGCCACCTCGCCGACGAGCCGCTCCTCCGCCTCGCGATCGGCGCGCGGAACCGCGCCAAGGCCGAATCGACGCTCACCTGGGAACATGTCGCCAGCCAGTACATCGAGGTCTACGACCGCGTGCGCCGGCCAGTGACGGCACCGGTGACGGTCGCGCCGATTCCGGCGAGCCGGGTGGCGACGTGAACCTTCCGTTCTGGCTCGCGGTCGATGCGCCGCAGGTGTTCGGCGCGCTCCGCCTCGGTCACGACGGCCTCGAGCGGCTGGCGCGGTTCCGGCTGGGCGCGCTGCTGCGGGTTGCCGTGCAGGCAGGGTTCCACGCCGACCGCTTCCGCGCGGTCGGGATCCGTAACCTCGCGGCCGAGTCGGCGCTGGATCCGCTCGGCGTGCTCGGGTCGCTACCCAGCTCGACCAAGCAGGAGCTGCGGGAAGCGGGACGCGCGGCGCTCGTCGGCGGCCGGGTGGGCGACGGCTGGCGCTCGTCGACCAGTTCGGGCTCTACCGGTGAGCCCTTCCGGGTGTACTACGACGCGCGGGCCTGGGCCACGCTCAAGTATCTCGTCAAGCTGCGCGCGCGTGCCGCATGCGGCGCCCACGTGGGCGAACGCGTGGCC
>JACDDX010000205.1 GCA_013816685.1 Gemmatimonadales bacterium | reverse complement strand
GCGGGCCCGTTCGGCGGCACCGATCGGTTCGGGCGTCGGTGGCGAAGGGGCCAGCAGCACGACCCCCTCCAGTCCCGGTGGCCTCCGCGCCGCGAACGCCAGCGCGACCTTGCCCCCCATCGAGTGGCCGACCAGATGGAAACGCGTAAGCTCGAAACGCTCGACAAGGGCCGCCACGTCATCGGCGTAGTCGCGCACGGTGTAGCCGGTCTCAGGCGCCCCGGACTGGCCGAAGCCGCGCAGGTCCGGCGCGATGCAGCGATGCTCTCCATCAAGCTGGTCCATTACGCCTGCCCACTCCCGCGACGAGCCGCCGAAGTAGTGCAGGAACACCAGCGCGGGGCCGCGCTGCGGACCTCGGTGGACCACCTCCGTGACGTTCCCGTTGGCGACCAGCCGCACCCCTACACTTCCACCTTCAGCATCGCCGGCTGAGCGGTCACCTCGAACATTTCACCGTGGGGCACCACGGTGATCCGGCCAAACTCCTCGAGCAGCATCCGGTACGCCGCCGCCACCGGCCGGGGCTTCCGCTCCAGGTCATACAGACCGCAGGCGACGACGTGCCCGTCCTGTCGGGTGAGCCCCGAGTCCCAGTCGACCTGATCGGTCAGGCTGTACCAGGTGAAGCCCAGCACCGGCACCCCGTCGGCCCGCATCCGGAGGACGTTGACCCACTGCTTCCACAGCCAGGTCGGCGCTTCCTGCGCATCGAAGTGATTGGTTTCGGTGTGCATCACCGGCTTCCTGTAGCGATCGTAGTACGCCCGGGTGATCTGGTACCAGCCCATGACGTCCTCGGCGACACACATCGTGCCGTCGGGTTTCAGGATGCGCTCGTTGCGCCCGTAATAATCGTTGCCCATGACTTGATAGCCCGGCGGCTCGCCCTTCATGAACCAGTCGTACTCCGCCCGGGTGAGGCCGTTGTCCATCAGGTACATGCTTACGTCGGCGTCCGGCGGGTAGGCGTACAAGAGGTCGAGCGAGATGAAGCGGCGTTTGTTGCCCAGCGTCACCTCCGCGGTGCGCTCCGCCCGCGCCTCGTGCACGAATTCAGCGCTCTCGCTCTGGATCACGACGACGTCGGGCCGGCGCTCGGAGATAGCCTGGTTCCCGAGGATGCTCGCCGCCACCGCGTGCTTCATCGCGGTCACGAACGCCCGGTGAGTCCGCGTCTGCTCGTTCCAGGCGCCGTCCAGCGTGCTCGTCCGGGCCGTGATGTAGATCTCGTTTACCGGCGTGTAGTAGCGAACCCACGGATAGCGTTCGGCCACCGCCCCGCAGTAGTCGGCGAAATGGATCGGCAGCTCCGGATTCTGGAAGTCGCCCAGCCAGTCGGGGACGCCGAAATGCAGCAAGTCGAGGATGGGGGTGATCTCCAGCCGCTGCATCTCGCGCATGACGTCGTCGGCGAAGCTCCAGTCGTACTTGCCCGGGGCGGTGTGGGTCGAGTAATACGGCAGGCCGTAGCGCAGCACCTTGAGCCCCAGTTCCCGCACCAGGCCGAAGTCCTCGCGCCAGCACTCGTAGTGCCGGCACTCGGCGAGCTGATCGCGCCGCACCCGGCCGCCGCCGATGGTGGGGTAGGAACATTCGATGCCGGTGGCGAACATGAAATTGCCCGGCAGTCCCGTGGGCAGGCCCCGGCCCGACGCCCCGGCCGCCCCGCCGAACTGGTCGCCGGCACCGTTGCCGTCGCCCCGCTCGCGTTTCAGGATATCCAGAAATCCGGTCGTGGGCGGCATCAAGCCTCCAGGCGGCGGCGCCGCGCGAGAAAGCGGTCGGCGGTTCGCAGGGCGAGCGCCATGATGGTGAGCGCCGGGTTGGCGCTGAGGGCACTGGGAAAGGTGGAGTTGTCGGCGATGTACAGATTGGGCAGGTCGAAGGCGCGGCCCTCGTCGTTCACCACGGCGGTGGCCGAATCGTTCCCCATGCGGCAGGTGCCGATCACGTGCGCGTTGCGCGGGTAGGTCCAGAGGTCGCGCGCTCCTGCCCGCGCCCAGATCTCACGCATGAGTGCCTCGGCGTGCGCGCTCATGCGGCGTTCGTTCAGGCCGTTGGTGAAATACACCCGCGGCTTCGGCAGCCCCCGCCCGTCGAGCTCGTCCGACAGCTCCAGATAGTTGTGCTCGGAGGGCAGGCAGTCGCCGAGGATGTTGATCCCGGCGGTGTGGTTGTAGCCGTGCATGTGTTCGCGCAGCGCTTCGCCCCAGAGGCCCCGCGCGCGGGCGAGCTGCGAGGCGTAGGTCACCGGCATCACCCCGATGCTCTGCAGCAGGTAGCCGCCGGCGAAGTCGGCGTCGGCCGGCCGGTGGGTCTCCTCCGAGATGAGGCCCCCCGGAATTCCTTTATAGGGACGGATGTCGTCGGTGAATTGCCCCCACACCTGCACACCGGTATGGGCCATGAGATTTCGGCCGACCTGCCCGCTCGCATTGGCGAGGCCATTGAGGAGAAGCAGCCGCGGCGTTTCGATCGCGCCGGCGCAGAGGAACACGGTGCGACACCGCTGGCGGTACTCGCGACTGTCGCACACGTAGACCACCCCGGCGATGCGGCCCCGCGGGTCCAGTTCGAAGCGCACGGCGAGGCACTCGGCCCGCAATTCGGCGCCCGCTCTCATTGCAAGCGGCACGAAGGTGACGTCGGCACTGCCCTTGGCCCCGGTGCTGCACCCGGCTTGGCAGAACCCTCGGTTGGTACAGGCGGGACGCCAGCCGATGCCATCCTGATAGTAGGGAGCCGAGAGCGCCGCGTTGGCGGCCGGCGAGGTTCGGATGCCGAGCGCGTCGCAGCCCCGGCGCATCAGCTCCGCCGCTCCGTTGAGCGGCAGCGGTGACAATGGGTACGGCGTGCGTGGGGGACCCCACGGGTATGGAGTCGGCCCCGAGACGCCGAGGAACCGCTCCACCTCGTCGTAGTACGGCACGAGCTCCTGGTGTTCGATTGGCCAGTCCGCCGCGACGCCGGACTCGGTGAAGAGCCGGAAGTCGTCGGGCTGCGCCCGGGGGACGTACGCCGTGTAGTGCAGCGTGGAGCCGCCGACGCCGATGCCGGAGTTGTTGTTGCCGAAATGGAGCGGGTCACCGCCGGCGCTCAGCCGCTCGTCGGTCCAGAACAACTTGGATTGGGCCAGCTCGTCGGTCGCGAAATCGGCCGCGGGGTTCCAGTGACGTCCGGCTTCCAATGCGACGACACTGAGGCCCGCGCCCGCGAGTCGGGCCATCACCGGCGCTCCGCCAGCGCCGGTGCCGACGACCACCGCGTCGACCGGCTCGTCCAGCGACCAGGTTCGCGAGCCCGACGCGCGGTCCTCAGCCACCGGTGTCCGGCTCGGCCCGGGGCTCGCGTGGCTCCAGCCGATTCAGGCCGATAGCGCGCCAGCCGGGCGCGTCCGCCATGCCGACGTAGCCGATCTCCTCCTGGGCGAGGGGGTGGCTGTAGTAGAACTCCACGCACTCCGCCAGCAGCTCCTCGAAGAAACGAGTCGCCGGCATCCGGGTCCATACCTCACCCTGGGCCGCGCCGCGCTGAACCGCGCGCAACACGTCGTCCTGCCGGGCGCCGTCCAGCTCGTGAAAGGGCGTCCCGTACCGAGCCTGCGAGGTCTGGTCCAGCCCCGCGAGTCCTGCCAGGCAGGCGTCTCCGTCCGCCGGCATCGAGTCATACCGCCAGCCGTTGCCGGCGCCGGTCGCCAGCCGCTCGTCGATGCAGCGCGCCAAATCGATCGGTTCCGTGCGGTGCGGCTGCGGGATCAGGCGCGCGCAGGCCGCGCGAAGCGTCGTGAGCGCGGGCCCCATGAAGAATCGGGGCCCGCCGGAGTCGGGCGGCTCCAGTCGGGCGCTGAGCGCGTCGCGGGTCGGACGCGTGACCAAGTCGGTCTCGAGCAGGGCGCGCACCGTGCCCGACGGATAGGAGATCTGCGGATGCACCCCCCGGCCTACCTTTCCTCG
>JACDDX010000204.1 GCA_013816685.1 Gemmatimonadales bacterium | reverse complement strand
GAGCTGGCTCGGCTGCTGGCCGCTGAGGCGGGGAAGCCGCTCGCGCTGGCGCGGGCGGAGATCGATCGCGCCGTCTTCGTCTTCCGGCAGGGAGCGCAAGAAGCCCTGCGCATGGGTGGCGAGGTGATCCCCATGGATCTCCAGCCCCACGGCGAGCGGCGCTGGGGGCTCACCCGCCGCTTCCCGCTCTCGCCGATTTCGGCCATCATCCCGTTCAACTTTCCCGTACTCCTTGCCGCTCACAAATTGGCACCGGCGATCGCGTGCGGCGCGGCGATGGTCCTGAAAGTCCCGCCCCAGGATCCGCTCGCGACCCTCATGCTCGGCGAGATCGTCCGGGAGAGTGGCTACCCCGCGGGCGCGCTCTCCATTCTGCTCTGCACCAACGAGGTCGCGGCACCGCTGATCGACGATCCGCGCGTCCGCATGATCACCTTCACCGGCTCGTCGCGCGCCGGCTGGGGCATCCGCCAGCGCGCCTTCACCAAACGGGTGACGCTCGAGCTGGGCGGTAACGCGGCGGTGATGATCGAGCCCGACGCCGACCTCGACCGCGCGGTCCGGCGCTGCGTGGCCGGCGGCTATCTCTATGCCGGCCAGTCGTGCATCTCGACCCAACGGATCATCGTGCACCAGTCGCTCTACCCGCCCTTCACCGAGCGCTTCACCGCCGCGGTGGCGGCACTCCGCACCGGCGACCCGCTGGCGGAGACGACCAACGTGGGCCCGATGATCGACCGGGCCAGTGCCGAGCGGGCGGCAGCGTGGATCGCGGAGGCGGTGGCAGACGGGGCACGGGTCGCGACCGGCGGCCGACAGGACGGCGCGATCCTCGAACCCGCGGTACTGCTCGACACCACCGGCGGCATGCGGGTCAATTGCGAGGAGATATTCGCGCCGGTCACCACAGTGCGCCCCTACACCGACTTCGACGAGGCCGTCTCGGTGGTCAACGACTCGCCCTACGGCATCCAGGCCGGGCTTTTTACCAACGACATGCGCACGATCCTTCGCGCCTTCGAGCGGATCGAAGTCGGCGGCCTGGTGGTGAACGACGTGCCCGGCTTCCGGGTGGACCACGCGCCCTACGGCGGCGTCAAGGCGTCGGGGCAGGGTCGGGAAGGCATCCGCTATGCCATCGAGGAGATGACCGAGCTCAAGCTGCTGGTGCTCGGCGACAGCTGAAGTCTGAATTCCACATGGTCATGGAGTCGTGATGCGAACCTTCGTTGTGCCCGTAGTGCTGTGTCTGGCGTCGGTGCTGCAGGCCCAGACGACGCCGCCCTCGTCTGCGCCGTTTCGCGACCGGCAGATTCCCCATGAGGCCGGATTCCGGGTGTTCATCGTGCCGGACATGGAAGGCATGGGGAGCGCGGTGGACATCCACGAGGTCATCGCCGGCAACGAGGGCGAGCGCTACAAGGAGCTCACCAGCCCCGACTACTGGGACCGCTTCCGCCTGCTGCTCACCCGCGAGGTGAACTCGGCCATCACGGGCGCGCGGCAGGTGGGCGCCCGGAGCTTTGTGGTGAACGAGGGCCATGGCGGCAACCTGTTCGCCAACGTGCTCCCCTGGGAGCTCGACAGCCAGGCCATTCTGGTGCGCGGCTTCCCCAAGCCGCTGGTGATGGTCACCGGGATCGACAGCAGCTTCGGCACGCTGATGTTCACCGGCGCCCACGCCAACGCCGGCAGCCCCGGCGTGCTGGCGCACAACTTCGCCTTCGACTCGTTCACGGTGAACGGCCACGTCCTGAACGAGGTCGGCATCAACGCGCTGATCGCCGGCGAGCTGGGGGTGTCGGTCTCGCTGGTGAGCGGGGACGACGTGCTGATCGCCGAGACGAAGCAGATGGTCCCGAACGGCTTCGTCGCCATCACCACCAAGCGCGCGGTCGGAAGGAGCGCGGCGATCACCTACAGCCCGGCCCGCGTGCGGCGGATGCTGGAGACCGGCGCCGCGGAGGCGGTACGCCGGGAGCGACGGGGCGACTTCATGCCGTTCACCCTGCAGCGGCCGTACCGGGTCGAGTTTCTGCTGCGCAAGAGTTTCCCGGACAGCATCGTGAAGGCGGTGGCGGCCTTGTCCGAGTTCAAGCTGGAGCGGACCGGTGACCGCGGCTTCCGCCTCGTCACCGACAGCGCGCGGAAGATGGGGTGGCTGCTCGACGCCATCGAAGAGACGGTGCTCCGATGAGGCGCCTGCTCCTGGTCGCGGCGCTCGGCTTCCCGTTGCGTGCGGTGGCGCAGGGCCAGGCCACGCGCGACACGATCCCGCGCGATACCACGCCGCCTGCTGCCTATTTCGGGGTGACGGAATACAAGCTCGCGCGACAGAAGCTGGAGCAGGACATGCAGCGCGGCGGTTTCAGTGTCTACATCATCGCCGACATGGAAGGGCTGGCCGCCGCGGTACGGAACCAGACCGAGATGCGGCCCGTGAGCCGGGGCGGGTCGCCACAGCACGAGCGGTTCCGCCAGGAGCTGACCGACGAGATCAACGCGCTCATCGTCGGCGCCCGGGCCGCGGGCGCGACCCAGTTCATCGTGAACGAGGGGCACGGCGGCACCCTGTTCCGGAACGTGCTGGTCGACCGGCTCGACCCCGAGGCGATCCTGATCCGGGGTTATCCCAAGCCGATCGTGATGTCTACCGGCTTGAATCCCATGGTGGACGCGATAATGATCGTGGGCGCCCATGCGAACGCGGGCAGTCCCGGGATCATCTCGCACAACTTCGCCTTCGACTCGTTCACGGTGAATGGCCGGGCGCTGAACGAGGCCGGTATCGCCGCCTTCATCGGCGGGGAGATGGGCGTGCCGATGGCGCTCGCGAGCGGCGACGACGTACTGACGGCAGAGACCCGCCAGATGCTCGGGCCGCTCGAGACCGTCACCGTCAAGACCGCCTTCTCCCGTTCGGCGGCCGCCGTGCTCCCGCCCGCCACGGTGCACCGGCTGCTGCGTGCAGGCGCCGCCCGCGCAGTCCGTCGGGTGAGAGCGGGCGAGCTCCGCCCACTGACGTTGGAGAAGCCCTATCGGGTGCGCTTCTGTCTCCGCCAGTCGTACGTCAAGGACGAGTGGGTGCGGGCGACAGTCGGCCAACTCGACGGAGTAAACCCCGGCGGAGGGCCGGGGTGCTTCGGGTATACCAGCGATTCCGCCGAGGCGGTCGGCAATCTGCTGAACGAGATCGAGTGGACCGTGCTCAAGCCCTGAGCGCGTGGTCTATTGACGCGCCGTCCGGGTGGCCCCGCCCACGGCAGCGGCGAGCGACAAGCCGAGCGCCAGCAGTGCGAGCCACGCGCCCTTTCCGGCTGCGCGGTCCGCGTCGCGGGCAACCTCGCCCGCCCGGGCGCGCACCGTATCACTGAGGCTGTCGGCGAGCGCCTGGCCCCGCTCGGCCGCCCGCTCGGCCTGATTCCGCAGATCCTCTGACGCACCGCCGCGGCCGGTAGCTACCTACGCCGCGGCGTTCGTGGTTGCGCCGAGTGCGCCGCCGGCCAGTCGGAAGGCGCCGCCCGCCAGCGCGCTCACGCCGCTCGCGAGCAGCCAGAGCGTCAGGATTGTGGAGAGGCCCCAGAGCAGCACGCCGTGCAACGCGCCGTCCTTGCGGGTGAGGATGCCGGCCAGGCGACCGGTCGTCGATCCGCCGACGAACAGCGAGATGAGGATCGAGACGATCGCCCAGATCCCGGCTCCGATTCCCAAGCCCCGAGCCGAATCACCCGGATCCCACGCCGCCAGGCCAATGGCTGTTCCCAGCAGCGTCAGGACGACCTGCAGGGCGGTTGCGACGACGAGGCCGGCGAACACCGCTCCCCAGCTCAGGCGGAATCCGGTGCCCAATGCGGGCTCCGTTACGTAGTTGCGGGAACTTCCGACTTCGGTCATAGGTCACTCCTGGAGGTGAGCTCCGCACCAACTTTCAGTGCGCGAGAAGCGGCATCAGGCTACCA
>JACDDX010000203.1 GCA_013816685.1 Gemmatimonadales bacterium | reverse complement strand
GGTGTACCTCCTCCTCAGGCGTCGGGATCCACGTGCCGCCCGCACTGGAGGTGACGCACCCGCTGGAGCTTTTGGTGCGGCGCTCGCGCGCGAAGCGATCCAGGTCGAAGCTCGTGCGGCTGGGCCGAGCGCATCGTCGGCCGGCTGCCTCGGTGAGGTCTCCAGCGACATTCCAAGGTTGCGGCCAGGGCCGCTCCTCTACGTTGCAGGCGACCCGGTCGCCGCAGACCTCGCGGGTCGTCTCGCGGCGTTGTCGGCGGACAGTGGCTCGCTGCGCGCCGGTGGGTTGTCTCTCGAAGCGCTGGCGGATTCGCTCGCCGGGGAATCCCGCGGCGCGGGTAGCGCCTCGGGCTACATCGTCGCGTTCGATCGGACCAACGGTGGGTGTGCCGGACTGGACCGGCCCAAGGGCTTCGAGATCATTCCGTTGATCGAGACCCGGTCCCGCGCCGTGCTCCGTCGGGGTCGCGCGACTATTCGGGTCGGAGCCGGAGGGCCGCTCATCGTCTTTCCCACCCGGAGCCAGGCCGCGGTTCCGATCGCGCGGTGAGCTTTCGCACCCGGCTGTTCGTCGCGCTCGCCGTTGCCGCGCTGCTGCCGCTGCTGGTCTTCATGGTCGGTGTGCGGAACGGAACGGCGCGCCGGCTCTCCCAGGCCGCGGAGGGGCGCAGCCGAGTCCTGCTCTCGATACTGCAGGGCGATCTGCGGCGCGAGTCCGGGTCGATCACCGTGCGGCTCGAAGGAATCGCATCGCTGCTGGCAGAAGACAACCGGATCCGGGCGGCCACGCTGCGGGGAGACGAAGGTGCGCGGCGATATGAGCTCGACTATGCGGCGCGAGCGATGCGGAGCGCCGGCCTCGCGCTGCTCGTGATCCACGACAGCAGCGGCCGGATCGTGAGCTCCGGGCAGTTCCGGAACGAATACGACCGGGTGGCGCCCGCGCTGCTCGCGCTGGTGCCCGGTGCGGGCGGTCCCTGGCTGGTCCGTGCGCGCACGGCGACCGGGACGTTCCTGGCGCTGGCCACCACCAGCACCGCGCGCATCGGGCAACGGCGCTTTGGACTGGTGGGTGGCATCGCCGCCGATACGGCGTGGCTGACGCGACTGGGGCGTGACCCCGAGCTGGCCGTGCACCTCGTCCTGCCGGGCGAGCCAGCGCCACGGGGCGAACTCGCCGGTGCCATCCCGCTGGCCTTCGTCGACCTCAGCCGCTCCGGGCCCCCTGCCACGGCGCGCTTCATGGTCGTGCGCCGGGGCATGACGCTCGCCGCGCTCCAGCGGGACACCACGCTCTGGTTCTCGCTGGCCGTCTCGGCCGCCGCGCTGCTGGCGCTGGGCGTCGCCGCCTGGGCCGCCGAGCGGGTCAGCCGTCCGGTCCGGGAGCTCGCTACGAAGACCGCGGCAATCGATCTCGACCGCCTCGATCAGGATTTCAGGAGTGACCGCCGAGACGAGATCGGTGCGCTCTCCAACCTGCTGGGCGCGATGACGGAGCGGCTGCGGACCAGTGCCGGCCGGCTTCGCGAATCCGAACGCCGAGCCACCACCGGCGACCTCGCGCGCCAGGTGAATCACGACGTCAAGAACGGCCTGGTGCCGATCCGTCATGTCGTGCGCCATCTGGCCGCGGTGGCGCGCCAGGATCCCGGGGCGCTGCCGCGCGTGTTCGAGGAACGCCGCGAAACACTGGAATCGAGCGTCGCGTATCTGGACGAGCTCGCGCGGAATTATGCGCGACTTTCGCCGGGTGCCGTCCGCGGGTGCTGTGACGCGAACGGCATCGTCCGTGACGTGCTGCGCGATCTGTCCGGACGCGTTCCGCTGCTCCACGAGCTGGCCGATGGCCTGCCACCGGTCCGGGCCGAGGCAACGACGCTGCGACGGATCCTGGAGAACCTCGTCATCAACGCGATCGAGAGCTACGACGGTGCAGCACCCGCACCCGTCACGGTGACGACGTCCAGCCACGAGGACGGCGGGGTCGTGCAGGTGCGGATCGTGGTGCGCGACACCGGTCGCGGCATGTCGCGCCCCGAGCTCGACCGTGCGTTCGACGATTTCTACACCACCAAACCGTCCGGCACCGGGCTCGGTCTCTCGGTAGTCCGCCGGCTGACGGCCGACTTGGCGGGCGCGCTCCGGGTCGAGACCGAGCCGGGCGCCGGCACCCGTGTGGTGGTGGACCTGCCCGCGGGAGAGCGCGGATGACACTCGTGCTGGTGATCGACGACGTCCCGGCAATGACGAGCCTCTACGAGTACGACCTCCGCCGGCTGGGTCAGTACGCCGTCCACGTGGCGCACTCCGGGCGGGAGGGGCTCGACGCGCTGCTCCAGGACGACGTGGACTGCGTGATCCTGGATCTCGAGATGCCCGGGATGGACGGCTTCGCCGTACTGCGTGAGATGGCGAAGCGGGGCGGTGGGCCGCCGGTCATCGTCTACACCGGCACTGGCGACTTCGACCGCTGCGTCCAGGCCATGCGTCTCGGGGCCGACGGGTTCGTGGACAAGAACGAGCCGATCGAGCGGGTGGTCCACGAGGTGGAGACCGTGCTCAAGCTGCGAAGTCTCCGGGAGCAGGTCGCCGCCATGCAGCGACGGGACCGGGCCGAGTCGGCTCTCGTCGGCGGGAGCCCGCCTATGCGCGCGCTCCAGGATGCGATCGCACGGCTGGCGCGTATTCCCAGTCCGGTGCTCCTCCTTGGGGAGAGCGGCTCGGGCAAGGACATCGTCGCGCGCGAGCTGCACCTGGCCGGGTCGGACCCCAAGGCCCCATTTCTGGCAGTCAACTGCGCCGCGCTGCCGGACCATCTCGTCGAGAGTGAGCTGTTCGGACACGAGCGCGGGGCCTTCACCGGCGCGGTGACCACGCGGAAAGGTGCCTTCGAGGCAGCGGGGAAGGGCACGCTCTTCCTCGACGAGATCGGCGAGCTGCCGTTGGCCGCGCAGGCCAAATTGCTCCGGGTGCTGGAGGCGCACACCGTCACCCGGGTCGGCGCGAGCGGAACGATCCCGGTGACGGCCCGGGTGATCACCGCGACCAACCGGGATCTCGACAGCGAGGTTTCCACTGGGCGCTTCCGGGAAGACCTGCTCTACCGGCTCAACGTCCACGTCATCCGGGTACCGCCGCTCCGGGAGCGGCTGTCCGATCTGCCCGAACTGGCCGAACGGTTCGTCGCGGCGATCTGCGCGCGATTCGGAAGGCGGGTGAAAACCTTGGAGCCCACCGCACTCGCGGCCTTGATGCGCTACGAGTGGCGACGGAACAACGTGCGCGAGCTCCGCAACGTGATCGAGCGGATGATTATCGCCACCGACGGCGAGACGATCGGCGTCGAGCAGTTGCCCGCCGAGCTGCGGCCCGAGGCAGGATTCCGGGAGACGGTGTCCGAGGCCGAGCCACAGAGCTACCGCGCGCTGCGGGAAGAAGCGGAGCGGCGGATCGTGGTGGAGGCGCTCGAGCGGCATGGCTGGCACCTGACCCGGACCGCCTCGGCGCTCGGCCTCGCGGACCATGCGAGTCTGTCGAAAATCATGAAGCGTCTCGATGTCAGGCGCGCATGAGCCGCGGTGTTCCAGCGGACACGAGGACCAGTCGCAAGCGCTGTCCGACACGACACAACGCGGACTCGCACGCCTCAGAAAGGCGTTTATCGCATCTCGGCTAATGTGCGTTTCCGCATGGAGTTGTAAAAAACGGACGAAGTGCTTCATAGGATGGTAAGCGCATTGCCTTCGAGAGGGACACCACGATTCACCTCACGCGCCACTTGGCGCCCTCTCGGAGGTTCTCACAATGTCCCGCTCACGCTTCCTCCCGGCTCATCGGCCGCTGGTCACCGCGGCGCTCGCGCTGTTCCCCCTTACGCTGTCACTGCTCTCGGTCGGCTGCTCCGGTGAGCCCGCACGGACCGCATCGAAGACCGGTGCGTCTCGCCCGACGGCCGTCGCC
>JACDDX010000202.1:1419-3966 GCA_013816685.1 Gemmatimonadales bacterium | reverse complement strand
GCATTGGAGTGGCCCCCTCGTGCCAGGGTGGTGCGGTGGACGAGTCGCCACCCCCTAACGGAGCGGCATCTGTCGCCTTGCGCCCGCTGACCGGCGCTGGAGACATTCGGGCACGCATGCCGGTTGGCGTGACACAATCCTTCGCGGCGATCTTACCCGACTGGCAACCATGACAGCGACCACAACATGATGTCCACGCCCACCGTCACCCGGCAGGACGCACACCGAATGGCCGAGCCGCTCGCGCGGGTCGGCTTTGCGGCAAAGGGAATCGTGTATCTGATGATCGGACTGCTGGCCGCCGGCGTCGCATTTCATCTCGGCGGCCAGACCACGAACAGCCGGGGTGTGATGCAGACGATGCTGCGTCAGCCGCTGGGCCGCATCCTCCTCGGTGTCCTCACCGCCGGCCTCGCCGCGTACAGCCTCTGGAACTTCTACACGGCAGCGCTGGACGCCGATCACAGCGGCACCAGTCTCAAGGGCATCGCGAATCGGGTCGGCAATTTCTTTACCGGGATCGGCTACGGCCTGCTCGCCGCGCAGGCCGTGCGGATGCTCCTCGGCGAGGCACACAGGGGCAACGGCGCCGAGACCTGGACCCGGCGCGGGCTGGGCACGAGCCACGGCCGCTGGCTGGTCGGCGCCGTGGGACTAGGGATCGTGATCTATGCGGTGGCTCGGCTTCGGTCGGCGTTCGTCAGCGACGTGGGCCATGAGCTCGGGCTCGGCGAGCTGGATCGGAAGGAGCATCGTCTGGTCATCCTGCTGGGGCGCTTCGGCATCGCCGCGCAGGCGGTAGTGGCGTCGTTCATCGGCGCATTTGTCCTCAAGGCCGCCGTCTCGTATGATCCCGATCAGGTCGGCGGCATCAGCGACGCGCTCCGCGTGCTTCGCCACAACCCGTACTCTCCGTTCCTCCTCGGTACGGTCGGACTCGGCATTGCTGCCAACGGGTGCTACGAGCTGCTCAAGTCGCGCTTTCGGGTCACGAAGCCGGCGTGGCCTTCACCGCATTGAGCTGCATGCGGAGCAGGCGCACCACCGCCTGCTCCTCGGTCTTGAGCTGCTTGAACGTCGCATCGGCGACCGATCGCTTCCCGTTGCCAGCGGTGAGCAGATCGTGCAGCGTGCCGGCCGCATAGGCCTCGAGAATGGCGGGATGCACGTAGTACTTCCGGGAGACCGCGCGGGTGTTGTTGAGTCTGCTGGACACTTCATCCACTGCCTTCAGGATGTTGGACTTGGATTCTTTCACCGACTTGCCCGTCCCGATGTCGCGAAGATGCGTCGCCGCCAGCATCGTTCCCGCCCAGGTGCGGAAATCCTTCGCGGTGAACTCCTGGCCGGTCATATCGCGCAGGTAGCCGTTCACGTCGCCCGAACCGATCGTCTGCCGCTCTCCCGCGTCGTCCATGTACTGAAACAGCTCTTCTCCGGACAGCGCCTGACAGTGCTGCACGATGCGCGCGAGCCGGCGGTCACTCACCTTGCACTCGTGTTTCTTTCCGCTCTTCCCCCGAAATGAGAATGTCATATTCCCGCCGCTGAACTTTACGTGCCGGTCCTGCAGGGTCGTGAGGCCGAACGACTTGTTACTGCGGGCATATTCGTCGTTGCCCACCCGGATGCAGGTGGACTCGAGCAGGCTCACGACCGCGGCGAGCACCTTCTGGCGGGTGAGCCCCGGCAGGCTCAGATCGGCTTCGACCCGCTCGCGGAGTCCGGGCAACGCCTCGCTGAAGGCGAGCATGCGGCCGAACTTGGTCTCGTCCCGCACCTCACGCCATTTCTGATGGTAGCGGTACTGTTTCCGGCCCCGCGCATCGCGGCCGGTTGCCTGGATGTGGCCACGGGGATCGGGTGAGATCCAGACGTCGGTGTATGCCGGCGGCACCGCCAGCGAGCGCATGCGCGCCAGCGTAGCGGCATCGCGCACTGCGGCACCTGTCGGCCCGATGTAGCGGAATCCCTTTCCTGCGCGCCGGCGGGTGATCCCCGGCGCGGCATCGCTCACGTAGGTGAGGCCGGCCGCCTCAGCCGCCTCCACCGGATCGGTGCCGGGCGGCTCGGCGGACACCCGCTTTCGTGCGGGTCGATCCTGACTGCGCTTCGCCCGCTTCCGTCCGGTGGGTGGCATGCGTCCTGTCCGTTGAATGGTGTGAATGCTCACGCCAAGCGTCGAGGATACCACACCCCCAGCGACGAAGCAGGTGACGGCAATCACACGACGAGACGCCGCTATCTGTTGTCACACATCGGCTTGCATAAAGTTTCACCAGTGCGCGCCGCTCTACCTCAGACCGATGAGGCGCGCTACTTTCTCCGGCGCATCCGGATAGGTCAGCCACCCCGTCACCGCTCTCCATGGGGTCTCGTCGCCGTGATCATGCGTCAGGGTTTGCTCTGGCTCTCTGAGCAGCAGCAGGTGTTCAACTTCGTCCGCCGAAACGGCCTCGCCCGCCGGTTCGCGTCCCGCTTCGTCGCCGGCGAGACCATCGAGCAGGGCGTGGAGGTCGCCCGGGCGCTCGGCCGGCGCGGCATCTC
>JACDDX010000202.1:0-1409 GCA_013816685.1 Gemmatimonadales bacterium | reverse complement strand
CTGCTGGGCGAGAGCGTGACGGCCGAGCCCGAGGCGACCGCAGCCTGCGAGCTATACCTCCGGATGATGGATCTCATGGCGTCTCGCGGCGTCGAGCTGAACGTCTCGGTGAAGCTGACCGCGATGGGGCTCGATATCAGCGAGGACGTCTGCCACGCCAACATGATGCGCATTCTGGACAAGGCCCAGGCCCTCGGCGGCTTCGTGCGCCTGGACATGGAAGGGTCGGATTACACCCAGCGCACCCTCGACTTCTTCCGCACCCGGCTGTTCGCCGAGTACGGGACGCACTGCGGTGTGGTGATCCAGTCGATGCTCCGGCGGTCGGAGGCGGACGTCGAGATGCTGATCGGGATGGGCGCGCGGGTGCGGCTCTGCAAGGGCGCCTATCTGGAGCCGCCGTCGATCGCCTATCCGGACAAGGCGGACGTGGACCGGAACTATGTGCGGCTGATGGAGCGGTTGATGGCGCAGGGGAATTATCCCGGTCTCGCGACCCACGACGTGGCCATCCTCACCCACGCGCGACTCTTCGCGGCGCGGCGCCGGGTGGCCCCCTCGCGTTTCGAGTTCCAGATGCTGTACGGCGTCCGCCGCGATCTCCAGGAGCGACTGCGCGAGTCCGGCTACGGCATGCGCGTCTACATCCCCTTCGGGACGCAGTGGTATCCTTACCTCATGCGGCGGCTCGCCGAACGGCCGGCCAACATCGCCTTCATGCTCGGCAACCTTGTCCGGGAGTCGGCACCGACACGGTGAGTGAGTTCACGCTGGGTGGATACATGCAGAAGCACGAGCGGGCAGCCGCGTTCGGCGGGAGCGACGGGGGTGCCTACTCGGTGGCCTTCTACGTGGAGGACGAGCCGGATGCGAGGGGCCGCTTCGCCGCCTCGCTCCTGTTCGTGCGCTGGTCGCCCGGCGGCGATCGACCGGTGGGCCACCTGGAGACCGATCCGCTGGCATGGGGCCCCACGCCCGAGGAGGCCGAACGCCGGCTCGAGGCGCTGTCGCTGTACGACGTGAAGGCGGCGCTGGAAGAGGCGATCGCGCGAGCCCCCGGGGAGTGGTGACCGCGCTCCTGGGGACGGTGCTGGAGCGGGATGGGGCGCAATACCGAGTGGCGACCGAGCGCGGAGAAGTGCGGGCGGTGCTCCGCGGTAAGGCCAAGCGCGGGGACTCCCGCGTCGTGGTCGGGGACCGGGTGCAGCTCGAGCCAGAGGAGGGCGGGGAGCTCTTCGGCGTGATCGCCGTGGAGCCCCGCACCACCCTGCTCGAGCGGCGCGTGCCGGAAGGGCGGGGCACCCGCGCCGTCGCCGCCAACGTGGATCAGGTGATGGTCGTGACCGCCATCCTCGATCCGCTGCCGATCCCGCAGCTCCTCGACCGCCTGCTCGTCGTCGCCGAGGCCA
>JACDDX010000201.1 GCA_013816685.1 Gemmatimonadales bacterium | reverse complement strand
CGAGGCTCGATCCGTTCTATTTTCGCGGCACCATCGAGGGCACGGCGCGGCGGCCTGTCGGGCACCGTCTGCAACTGGGGGCACGCGCCTTTGCTGGCTGGGCTGGCGGCGACCACCCGGCGCCCAGGCAGCGGCAGATCTACGCCCAGGGCGCCGACCCGCTGGAGCAGTACGACAATCCGTTCCTGCGCTCGCGGGGGGCGCTGCTCGCCGGCGAGGACTTCAACTATCAGATGCCCGGCGGCGGCGGCGTACGGGGCGCCGATTCACGGTTGTCATCCGAAGGACTGGTTGCGCTGAACGTCGAGCTGGAACGCGAGCTGCTGACGCGGCCGGCGGCGCATCTCTTCAACCGGATCACGGCCGCGGCATTCGGCGATATCGCCCACGGCATCAGTGGCCCGGATGCGAACCTCGGGCGACAGCCGCTCCGCTTTCTCGCCGACGCTGGCGTGGGGTTCCGGGCGGCGCACCGGATCGGACAGACGGAGTTCGTCACCCGTTTCGATTTTCCACTGGTCGTGAGCCGAGCCGAGCTGGCGCAGGATGTCGGCAGCGGCGACCAGAGCGTCGATTTCCGTTGGACGTTCAGCTTCCAGCCCGCGTTTTGAAAGTAAGGAGCTGTCACCCTGGAGCGAAGCGATAGGGGCCAGCGCTACCCGACGGGCCGAGACCTGTCGTCTCACACTATATTGCGCGCGTCTCGAAGCCGCCGTTGACACCGCCAACCATTTCGGAGCGCGCGTGCCGGATGTCCCGTACCGGGTCGACAAGCCGTGGGGCTACGAGCTGATCTGGGCCCGGACCGACAGGTACGTGGGCAAGGTGCTCCACGTGAAGGCGGGCCACGTGCTGAGCCTGCAGTATCACAAGCGCAAAGACGAAACCATGCACGTGCTCTCGGGCGAGCTCATTCTCCGGACCATGAAGTCGGAGGGCGACCCGGCCGAGACGACGCCGTTCCGGGCCGGTGATTCGGTCCACATTCCGCCGTTGCTCATCCACCAGATCGAGGCGGTGACCGACAGCGACGTGCTCGAGGCATCCACGCCGGAACTGGACGACCTGGTTCGGCTCCAGGACCGCTACGGACGAGGCTGACCGATGCAAGTGATCATCCCCCTCGCGGGCAAGGGCACGCGACTCCGGCCCCATACCCATCTGGTGCCCAAGCCGATGCTCAAGGTCGCCGGGCGGCCGGTGATGGACTGGGTGATGGACCGGCTGGAGGGGCTCGACGTGACCGAGCTCATCTTCATCACCGGGCATCTCAAGGAGCAGGTCGAGGCGTACGCGCGCTCGCGCTACACGATTCCGTCGCGCTTCATCGAGCAGAAGGTGCAGGACGGCACCGCCGGCGCGGTGAACCTCGCGCGCCCGCACGTCACCGGACCGGTGCTGATCATCTTCGTGGACACGGTGTTCGAGGCCGATCTCACGCTGATCAACCGCACCGACGCCGATGGAATCATCTGGGCCAAGGAGGTCGAGGACTACCAGCGCTTCGGCGTCGTGGTCACCGACAAGGACGGCTTCATGACCAGGATCGTCGAGAAGCCGTCGGAGCCGATCTCCAAGCTCGCGAACATCGGGCTCTACTACATCCGCGACGTCAAGGCGCTCTGGCACGGCATCGACCACGTGCTGCGGAGCCAGGCCAACAAGGGCGAGTTCTTCCTCACCGACGCCTTCCAGCACATGATCGAGCACGGCAAGCGGATCCTCGCCGCCGAGGTGGGCGGCTGGTACGACTGCGGCGCGCTGGGCACGCTGCTCGAGACCAACGCGATCCTGCTGGGCCAGGGACGCGCGAAGCACGGCACCTATCCTGGCGTCATCATCCGGGAGCCGGTGCTGATCGAGGACGGCGCCAGCATCGAGCGCAGCACCATCGGCCCGAACGTGACCATCGAAAAGGGCGCGACCATCACCGACAGCACGCTGGTGAACACGATCGTGGGGCAGGGTTCGCGGCTCACCAACGTCCAGCTCGACGGCGCGCTCCTCGGCAACCAGGTGGTGGCCGACGGCCTCCGCGGCTCCGCCACACTGGGGGACAACTCGGAGGTGACGGTATCGCGGTCCCGGTGAACGGTGCGGTGGTGCCGCCCGCCGCGGGCGCGGTGGACCGGCTCTGCCGCTCCTATCTCGACCTGCGCTGGCACTTTGATCCCGCCGCGGCCAGCTCGGCCGGCGTGACGTCGGAAGACGCGCGGCTGGGTCGGTTCGACGCCGAATCGGTGCGCGCGCAGGTCGCGGCGCTGCGCTCGGTGGCCGGCGCGGTCGAGGCACTCGATGTCGACGATCTGCAGGCGGAGATCGACCGCACCGCGCTGTTGGGCGAGGTGCGCAGTCTGGTGGGGCGGCTCGAGCTGGAGCGGCCGCACGAGCGAAACCCGGTCTTCTGGCTCGGTCACGTGCTCGACGGACTGTACGCTATGCTCGTGCGTGACACGCCCGACCCCGCGAGCCGGGTCCCCGCCGCGCTGGCCCGGCTGACGGACATGCCTGCTTTCCTGGAGGTGGCGCGGGCCACGATCAGCAAGCCACCGTCGGTCTTCGTCGACACGGCGCTCGCCATGCTGGGCGGCGCGGGCGAGCTGATCGCGCAGGTGGCGGTGACCTACGGGCGCGAGATGCCCGCCCTGGTCGAGCAGCTCAATGCCGCCGCGACGGCCGCGCTGCAGGCGCTCAAGGTGTTCGGGGCCGCCTTGCGTGACGACATCGCGCCGGCGGACGATCCGCTCGCCTTTGCCATTGGTGAGGAGCGCTTCACGCGGCGGCTGCTGGACGAGCACGCGCTGGGCGCGAGCCCGGCCGAGCTGTATCGCTACGGCGAGCGCCTGGTGGCGGAGACCGACGCTGCGCTGGTCGAGGAGGCGCGCGGCTTCGGCAGACCCTGGCGCGAGCTGGTGGAGGGGTGGCGGCAGGCGACCCCTGATCCGGACGCGCTGCTGCCGTTCTACGCGACGGAGATCAGCCGGGCGCGCGAGTTCGTGGAGAGTCGGAACCTGGTCGCGGTACCCAGCACGCCGCTCGATGTGGTGCCGACCCCCTCGTTCCTCGCGCCGCTGATGCCGTTCGCTGCCTATCAGCCGCCGCCCACCGAGCTGCGAGCGCCCACCGGCCGGTTCTACGTGACGCCGCCGGATCCCGCGCTGCCGGCCGACGCACAGGCGCGTCAGCTCCGCGGCCACCCGCTCCACGGGATCCCGGCGATCGTGGTGCACGAGGCGTATCCGGGCCACCATCTCCAGCTCTCCGCCGCGCACGGACTCCGGTCCGAGGTGCGGCGGCATCTGTGGACGCCGCTGATGGTGGAGGGCTGGGCGCTCTACTGCGAGCAGCTCATGGAAGAGGAGGGGTACTACGACGGTCCCGAGGCGCGGGTGTACCGGCTGGTGAACCTCCTCTGGCGCGCGGCCCGGATCGTCGTGGATGTCGCCCTGCACACCCGCGGTATGACGCCGGGAGAAGCGGTGGACTACATGATGGCACACCTGCCGATGGAGCGGGCCAGCGCGGAGGCCGAGGTGCGGCGCTACTGCGCGTACCCGACTTACCAGCTCTGCTACGCGGTCGGGCGCCGGGACCTGCTCGCGCTGCGCGATGCCTATCGCCAGCGGGCGGGCTCCGCCTTTTCGCTGCGGCGGTTCCATGATGAGCTGCTCTGCTACGGCGGGCTGCCGGTGTCGCTCGCGCGATGGGGCATGGGGCTGGCGGCCTGACCATGAAGATCACCGTCCTCACCTATCTCGACAGCGAGAACGAGAACTCCAAGGAGTACGATCCCGTCGTCACCCAGGTCGCGCGCACGCTGCGGGGGCTGGGGCACCGGGTGTCGGTGCTGGGTGTGCACGCGGACGTCAAGCGGCTGATCGCCGGGCTCTCGCGGCGGCGGCCCGATCTGGTGTTCAACCTGATGGAGATGTTCGGCGACAACGTCTTCGGCGACATTCCGGTGGCCGGGCTGCTCGAGCTGGAGGGGATGAA
>JACDDX010000200.1 GCA_013816685.1 Gemmatimonadales bacterium | reverse complement strand
TCCGAGACCCATCACGGTAGTGGGGCGGTTCACGGCGGCGCCGGTGTTCTCGATTCCGCTCACGGCGCCGGCGGAAGGAATCGTCGAGCGGGTACTGGTGCGCGAAGGGAGTCGGATCGCGGCCGGGGTCCCGCTGGCCGAGATCCGGAACCTCGCTCTGGAGCGTCGTGCAACGTCGTCCCGGCGCATCGTGGATTCACTGAGCGCCGTGGAGGCGCGGAGTCAGGGGTTCGACCTCAGGGGCGACCTCGCGCGGATCCGCTCCGAGCGAGGCGCGGAAGAAACCCGGCTCGGCGGTCTCCGAGCCCAGCTCGCGACGCTCACCCTGCGCGCGCCACGGAGCGGCGTCATCGTGACCCGGCGACCCGAAGAGTTCACCGGGCGGTGGGTGGAGCCGGGCGAGCCGGTGCTGGAAGTGGGGCAGCCCGATTCGGTCGAGCTGCTGATCGCGCTCAGCGGCGCCGGGGCTTCCATGGTGGCCGCCGGTCAGCCGGTCAAGGCCGTCTGGCACGCCGACCCTTCCCTGAGGTTCTCGGCCCGCGTGACCAGCGTATCCGCCGCTGCGGCACAGAGCACCGGAGCGGCAGTGGAGGCACGGGTGCGGCTTCCGAGCGACGCGCGCTGGCGTCCGGGCATGACTGGGGAGGCGAGCATCGTGCTGCGGCGCTCGAATGTATGGGGATCACTGTGGTGGGCCATCCGCCGGCGCATCCGAAGCGACCTATTCCTGTAAACGACCTGCCTTCCTGTCGTGAAAAGAGCTGATGGGATGACGGAGCAACCCAGCGATTCCATCCGGCTGCATCTGACGCCCGAGCAACAGCGCGAGATCCAGCGGGTGACCGGCAAATATCTGACGATTCTGGAGCTCAGTCTGGAGGAGTTCGATCGGCGGGCCATCCTACCCTCTGGGCCGCCGCCCTCCGAGCCAGACCAGGGCCGGTAGTCCGACCGGACCGCAGAGCAGACGGTGCTTGCGCGGGCCGAGCACACGCGCAAGTGTTGTGGTGCGATTCTCAAGGATGGCCTTATCAGGCGAGACATGCTGGCACTGGTCCGACAGGCGTTCGACGGGCGCTATGCCGTCGAGCGGGAGATCGGCAAGGGCGGCAATGCACGGATCTTTCTCGCCATCGACGAAGACGGCGAGAGGGTCGCGCTCAAGGTGCTGCACCCCGAGCTCCTGGTCAGCGTCGCCGCGGATAGATTTCTCCGGGAGATCGGGCTGGCAGGACGCCTGAACCATCCCCACATCTCGCGACTGCTGGCGCATGGCGAGCACGACTGGCTGGTGTACTACGTCATGACGTACGTCGAAGGACCGACGCTGCGCGAGTACCTCGACCACCGGTCCCGCATGCCGGTGGCAGAGGTGGCCCGGCTCGCCGGCGACCTGCTGGATGCGCTGGACTATGCGCATGGCCTCGGGATCGTGCACCGGGACGTGAAGCCGGAAAACCTCGTAGTATCGGAAGGTGGAGCGGTCCTGCTCGACTTCGGTATCGCGCGCGCGGTGTGGGCGGCGGGCACCGACCGGCTCACTCGCTCGGGCATCGCGGTGGGCACCTCCACCTACATGAGTCCCGAGCAGATCACCGCCCTGGTGGAGCTCGATCCGCGCAGCGACCTCTATTCGCTCGGCTGCGTACTGTTCGAGGCGCTGGCAGGTCGGCCGCCCTACGCCCATCGGAACGAGGTAATGGTGCTGCAGCAGCACCTCAACGAGCCGGTCCCCGATGTCCGCGCCCTCCGCCCCGAGGTCCCGGCCCCTCTGGCTACCGCAATTATGCGCGCGATGCAGAAGGCCCCGACGGCGCGGTGGCCGTCCGCGGCGGCCATGCGGGACGCGCTCGCGGGGGTCGCGGCGCAGGTGTAGTTTTGGGGAAGCTCTGTCCCCGCCAGAGGTTCCGCCGTGCCTGACCCGCTGGACCAGCTCCGTGCCGGCCTGTCGGGGCTCTACGAAGTCGAGCGAATCGCCAGGTGCACGATCGAACTCGTCCGCCACTAGCGCGACCGGGTGTGCGGCTGGCTGCGCTGTTGTCTCTGGTGCGCTGCCGGGACAGGCGTCGGGGTGAACTGTCCACTGAACGAGGCGGCGCCGCGACTCACTGCCGGAGGACCAATGCAAGCGTCCGTGTGGGTGATGGCCCTGCTGTGGGTGGTCGGGTGTTCCGGCTCCGGTGCGGACCTGCAGAGCCTCGATCCCTTTCCGCCGATGGATACCCTCGGCGTGCCTGTCGCTCGACCCCTTCCCCCACTCGTGTCAACCACCCATGGGAAGTCGGGCAATCGTGGCTGGACGAGCCCTGCCACACGGTCCTCGTCGTCCTTCGCAGGGCAGTAGCGGATTGCTGCAGGTCTGACTGCTCCTTAGCCTGGCTCCAAGATCACTATGGGGGCCGTGGTGGCAATGGCGGCCAGCGCTCCGCACCTCCGGCACAAGGCCTGGCATCAATCGCTGGTCCACCCCTGCTCCTGCTGCGCGCGATCCCGCGCACAATCCCTCGTCGGTTCATGGGCGCGCTGCGTAACGCGCTCGCGGGGGTGACAGCGCAGGTGTAATATTCTGCGAAGCTCAATCCCCGCCAAAGGTTCCGCCGTGCCTGATCCGCTGGACCAGCTCCGTGCCGCACTGTCGGGGCACTACGAGATCGAGCGACAGATCGGGCAGGGCGGGATGGCGACAGTCTATCTCGCGCTGGACGGCAAGCACGATCGCCAGGTGGCCGTCAAGGTGCTCCGTCCGGAGCTGGCGGCATCACTGGGCGCCGACCGGTTTCTCCGCGAGATCAAGACCGCCGCACGGCTCCAGCATCCCAACATTCTCGCCCTGTACGACTCGGGTGTCGCCGACGGGTTCCTCTACTACGTCATGCCGTTCGTGGAGGGCGAGTCGCTGCGCGACCGGCTCAATCGCGAGCAGCAGCTCCCGCTTCCCGACGCCATCCAGCTCACCTGTGAGGTCGCCGAGGCGCTGCAGTGCGCGCACGATACGGGCGTCGTCCACCGGGACATCAAGCCGGAAAACATCCTGGTTCAGAAGGGCCATGCCCTGGTCGCCGACTTCGGGATCGCTCGTGCGGTAAGCTCGGCCAAAGGCGACAAGCTCACCGATACCGGGATGGCGGTCGGGACCCCGCACTACATGAGCCCCGAGCAGTCGCTCGGCGGCGAGCATCTCGACGGGCGGAGCGACGAGTACAGCCTCGGCTGTGTGCTCTACGAGATGCTGATCGGTCAGCCACCGTTCAGCGGGCCGAACGCCATGGCGATCCTCGCCCGGCATTCGATGGAGGCGGTGCCGAGCCTGCAGATCGTGCGGCAGTCCATCCCCGACGAAGTCGAGGATGCGGTCATGCGTGCCCTCGAGAAGACGCCTGCCGATCGCTTCGCGACCGTCAGGGAGTTCGCCGACGCGCTGGCCCAGATCGACGTGGGTCCCACGGCCCGACGCACGGCTACGAGAGGAATAGCGGTGCGGCGGTCCACGCCTCGCGCCGTGCCCACCGCTCGGCGGATGACCGGGCGTCGTCTCTGGGTCGTTGCCGGTATTGCGCTGATGGCTGCCACCGGAATGGGGTGGGCGGCCTGGCAGCGCTGGGGCCGGCCGAAACCGGCGGTGGCGGCGGTCGACGGGCTCGATCCGCACCGTATCGCTGTCCTGTACTTCGACGGCGCCGATGGGACGGATTCTCTGGGCTACGTGGCCGACGGCCTGACTGAAGGACTGATTCGCGAACTGGGTCAGGTCAGGAGCCTCGATGTGGTTTCCGAGGGCGGCGTGGCGCCGTATCGCGGCGACAGCATACCTGAGGACAGCATCGCCCGCGCGTTGAACGCCGGGACGCTCGTCGAAGGTGGGGTCGAGCGCCGGGGGGGCCGCTTACGCGTGAGTCTCCGGCTGGTCGATGGGGCGAGCGGCGCCGACTTCGGACGAGCCAGCTTCGAGCAGCCGGCGGGCAACCTGCTGGCCATTCAGGATACCCTGGCGGAAC
>JACDDX010000199.1 GCA_013816685.1 Gemmatimonadales bacterium | reverse complement strand
GGGCCGGGCGACTCCCCCAAGCCCGCCGAAAGTAATCCCTTTGTGGACTGCACACCGACCCGCGCCGAAGCCCAGGCTGTTGGAACCCCCAGTGTCTGAGATTGAGAAGAGTGTTCCAGAACCGCCACCGAGGGACCCGAGGTACACACGGGCCCGAGCACCTGCGGGGTGCGGCAGCAGCTAAGTAATTGGCAACAGCAGGGGCGAATCAGGAAATTCGGGCGCTGGAGTACTGCGTGCCACCGCCTCCAGCAGCACCTCCACCATCCAGTCGTGAGTGCGCCGCTGAAGCCCGCCCGCGGACAAATCAGCGGCGATAAGGAAAATTCCCGAGCGGGGGCGAAGCTCAACGAGGCCTTCGTGCTGCAGGATTCGGTAAGCGGCCAGCACGACCCGGGGATCTGCGCCCATCTCGCGCCCCAGCTCCCGTGCGCTCGGTAGGCGCTGAGCGTGTTTGAGCTCCCCGAGATGCAGGCCGCTGAGCAACCGTTGCCTGAGGGTGCCGGCAATGTCGTCTCGCCGCCGAGTCACGATCTTACACCGGGCGTTCGAAATTCATGCCCCACCTAGCCATTAAGCTGGAAGGGGGCCAGAGGCTGACACGTGAAAACTTACACCAGAACCGCCGATGCTGGCAACCTGTTGCGCTATTTGCCACCTCCAATGCACCAGGCAGCATGTTTCGCCGTGTCTGCTGCATTGCCTGTGCACCAGCAATCCCTAGTTTAGACGAGGTGGCCGGGACGTGGTGCCGCCGAAGGGCGCTTGGCACCGATCTCGGCACTGACGGCCCTCACCACGAGGGCGAAGACTCAGATATTTCCCCGCAGCGGGCTCCGGCCCAGCGAGCGCCAGACGAGGTGGAGAATGGAGTTGGCTCCCTGTGATCCGCGGTCGTCCAAGGCACCCCAGGTCATGACCTGGCGGCTGGCCGCGGGTGACGGGGTCTCGCCTAGCCGGCCCGGTCGAGAATTCTTCGAGCTCGTGTTCATCGAGGCGGGCGAAGGACGCCAGCGAATCGGGGCTCACACATATCAGGCGTCCACCGGAGATCTCTTTCTCATCGCTCCCTGGGAAATCAACGAACTAGGCTGCCAGGATGGCACCACGCGCTGGGTTGTGGCCTTCGACACCGATTTCCTCCTTCCTGAGGACCTCTTCCTCGCCGCATTCCTCCAGGTCCCGGGCTCCGGCGAGCGCTTCCTCCGCATCGAAGCGCCGGACCGGGCTCGGTGGGTGACCCGTTTCAGCAATCTCGCGGATGAGCTTGCGGGCGATTCGTTCGGGGCCAGCGTGGCGGCCCATGCGCTGCTCCAGCTTCTGCTGGTTGATGTCGCCCGGCGGGCGGGGATTCGACTCGACCACCTGTCCTCCCAGACTCGTCCGATCCTGTTCAGCGTCTTCGCTTTCATCGAGCAGCGCTTTCGCGCCCCCATTGGTCTCGCGGATGTCGCGAGAGCGGTGGCGCGGTCGCCTTCCTACCTGACCGACCTCGTTCGGCGGGAAACCGGCCGGACCGTGCAGCAGTGGATTATCCACCGCCGTATGGCCGAGGCGAGACTCCTGCTGTTGCAGTCGGGGACGCGAGTGAAGGACATCGGCTCGATGATCGGGTACGACGATACCGGCCATTTCATTCGCCAATTCCGCCGGGCCAATGGTATGACCCCGAACCGATGGCGGCTCGGGGCGTAATGCGGACGAGCATGAGCGCCGAGGGAAAACAGCGCATCCCACCAGGAGAATCCCCCTCATCGTCGGGGACGATGGACCGGGAAATCAGCCTGTGCGGGCGACAAATCAGCCATTGTTTCCCCGCTTGGCGCGTGCTAGGTCCGGTAGCTTACTTACGGGCGAACCATTGGCTCCCCACGGTGTTGGAGGTGGCTCCATGAACGCCAATTGCAAATCCTACTCTCTCCCGACTCGGCTGTACCGGCTTACACTATCAGCGGCGGTGCTGGTGCTGGCTGGCTGTGCCCCGAGGCAATCTGACCGGTCCCCCGGCGGGACCGAAGCATCCGATGGCCCTTCGAACGTGGGGACTCCGGTCCCACGCGAAGACGGAGACGCGGACGCGGGGCGGGATGTCTTCCGGTTCGAGACCTTCGGCAACGAGCGCTTCTGGACCGACGCCGTACGCCTGCCGGCCGGCATGATGGCGGCGAAAGTAACGCCCTTGCAGGCTCTGCAGCTGGGCCTGCACATCGACGTGGACGCCCTGGACCCGGCCACCCGGCGGACCCTGACGGAGCAGCTCAGGGCCGATCCAAGCGGAAAGAGTTCAGCGCTGCTCAACGACCCGAAGACCACGATCGCGGCCATCAACGCCAACGCCGTCATCGGCATGCCGGTCAAGGATGCCAACGGCGACGGGGTGATGGATGTCACCAAGGGCGACAAGGTCGGCGCGAGCTGCGCGCTCTGCCACACCATCACCGACAAATCGGCCTTCGATATGCCCAACGGTGGCTCGATCGGGAAGCGGCAGGATGGCCGGGCGACTCACACCCTCAACGTCGGCAAGATCTTCGCGACGGCGGCGAACTCGCGGGCCCTCTACCCGGTGCTGCAGCTGACGCTGGCTGCGAATGGCGGGAAGACGCTCGGCCGGGCCCCGACCGGGCTGACGGAGACCTCGACCGAGGAGGAGGTGGACGCCTACCTGTCCAACCCGAAGTTCTATCCGGTGGGGATGTTCGACGACAGCTTCGACGGCAACGGCGATCCGATGCACAATACGCCATTGTTCCGCCAGGATCTGGCTGCGCCCTTTGGGAGCGAAGGGACCATCGCCCGGTTGGACAATTTCAGCAACCTGGTGTACACCGGGCTCTTCGACCAGACAACCCTCACCACCCCGGGCGGTCGCGCGTTTCTGCACCAGCTGGGCGGCGCAGCCGGCGATGAGATTGCCGACGATTACGTGAAGGTCCTCGCCGCGACCGGGGTGACCGGCTATCCCTTCGTGAAGGCCGCCCCTCATCCCAAGGCCGGGACCGAGGAAGCGCCGCTCGGCGTTCGGGTGAACAACGCCTCGCTGCTGAATATGAATGCCTACCTGGCCGGCCTGCGGGCGCCTCCCGGCGCGAAAGTTGACGAGCAGATGGCCGACCGTGGCCGTGAGTTGTTCCGCACTAGCGGGTGCACCGACTGCCACAACGTGGACCAGAGTAAGCTGGTACCGGCCTTCATTCTTCCCATGAAGAGGATTTTCCCGGGGGATGCGCCGGTGGTCCTGGCGCAGCGCATGCCGCCGCTCAACCCTGTCGAGAACACGCCGAGCTCCATCTTTGATGACAAGATGGCCGTCGTCAACGCCAGCATACGGGGAGAGAAGCGCGGCATTGCCATGCCGCTGTTGCTGGACCTGGCGCGGAAGCCGGTATTCCTGCACGACAACTCGGTTCCCACTCTGGACGAGCTGTTCGATTCCAAGCGTGGCCCCAACGCCCCGCACCCGTTCTACCTGTCCGCTCCTAAGGAGCGGGCGGCGGTCATAGAGTTCCTCCGCGGGCTCGACACGAGGTAGCCCGCCAGAAGACAACCCGGCCGGAGCCGCTTGCGCGGCTCCGCCGCCGGCGTCTCTCAACCTACTCAGTATTTTCGTTTCTACCGACAAATCACCCTACGCCAACGACAAATCGCTCATTGTAGCCGCCCCTCTACGCGCCGTATCCTGTGAGGGCCTGCGAGCGACGACGCTCGCGCTCCATCGAGGCGTCACACTTCTAGAGCCAATAGATGAATCGCATCAGCATCCTTGCATTCGCCGCATTCGCCGCGCTGACAATGGCGGCTTGCGACGAGACTCGCGGGGCAACCGCTCCGGCGGAAGGCCCCGCCGATCTCGCGGCCGGCGCAGCGTCACCCGGCGCCGTCTACGCCATGACCAACGACGCGACCGACAACCAGGTGGTGGTTTTCGACCGCGGGGCCGATGGCAGGCTGACTCTGGGCGGCTCCTTCGCCACCGGCGGCCGAGGAGTGGGGGGTTCGAGAAC
>JACDDX010000198.1 GCA_013816685.1 Gemmatimonadales bacterium | reverse complement strand
CCGCTGGGCACTCTATCAGACGCTGGCGTGCCGGGTCTGGGCCCGCTCGGCGCTGTACCAGAGCAGCGGCGCGTATGGCTTCCGCGATCAGCTCCAGGACGTGATGGCGCTGGCCTATGCGGAGCCCGGGCTTGCCCGCGAGCACATCGTGCGCGCCGCCGGACGTCAGTTTGCCCAGGGTGACGTGCAGCACTGGTGGCACCCGCACAGCGGCCGCGGCGTCCGCACGAAGTTCTCCGATGACATGGCCTGGCTTCCGTTCGTGGTGGATCAGTATTGTCACGTTACCGGCGACCAGTCGGTGCTCGACGAGCAGGCCCCCTTCCTCAGCATGCGGGAGCTCGGCCCGGACGAGCACGAGGTGTACGATCTCCCCGGCATCGCTGAGGAGCGCGCGAGCGTCTACGACCACTGCGTCCGCGCACTCCGGCGGGCCTGTACCACCGGTCGGCATGGGCTGCCCCTGATCGGCATCGGGGACTGGAACGACGGGATGAACCGGGTGGGCGTCGAAGGCCAGGGTGAGAGTGTGTGGCTCGCCTGGTTCCTCATCGCCACGCTCCGCGCCTTTGCGAAGCGCGTCGAGGCGCGCGGCGATGCCGCGCTGGCGAAAGAGCTCCGCGAGCGGGCGGGAGATTATGCGGGAGCGGTGGAGCGCGAGGGATGGGACGGCGCCTGGTATCGGCGGGCATACTTCGACGACGGCACTCCGCTCGGTTCGGCCACGAGTGACGAATGCCGGATCGACTCGATCGCTCAGAGCTGGAGCGTCATCTCAGGCGCGGGCGATCCCGAGCGCCAGTCGCAGGCGATGAAGTCGTTGGAGGAGCATCTGGTCCGGCGCGACGCCCGGCTCCTGATGCTGCTCACCCCGCCCTTTGATCAGACGCCACGCGACCCGGGGTATATCAAAGGCTACCTGCCCGGCGTGCGCGAGAACGGCGCGCAGTACACCCACGCCGCGTTCTGGGCCGTACTGGCGACGGCCCTCCGTGGCAACGGCGACCGCGCCTTCGAGCTGTTCCAGATGATCAACCCGCTTACGCACGCGACCACGGCCAAGGAGGTGGCGACGTACAAGGTCGAGCCCTACGTCGTCGCCGCCGACGTGTACACCGCAGACGGACAGCTCGGCCGCGGGGGATGGACCTGGTACACCGGCTCGGCAAGCTGGCTCTACCGGGTCGGGCTGGAAGCCATTCTCGGACTCACGAAACGCGGCGACCGGCTGACCATCTGCCCGCGGGTACCCGCCGCCTGGCCGGAGTTTTCCATCGAGTACCGTTACGGCGCGAGCACCTGGTCAATCACCGTACAGGAGCCCGCCGGGGTGGCCGAGGGCGCGGAGATGGTAGTGGATGGTCAGCGCATGGAGCACCCCGAGCTTCTGTTAAGGGACGACGGAGCCCGGCACGACGTTATCGTGCGGCCACGGCGCTTCTAGCACGGTGCGGCAGTCCTCGAGATCGCGGTGAATTCCTTGACGTTCCGTGCCGACGAATTTACGATATATCGTACGCTAGTGCATGCGTCATTACGAAAGGAATTCTGATGACTGGTTCGCGCGATGACTGGGGCTTCGGACCCGGCTTCCCCTTCGGTGCCGCTTGGAAAAGCTGGGGCGGGCCCGGCAGCGGGCGCCGCCGGCGCACGCAGATGTTCGAGTCCGGCGAAGTGAAGTTCGTGATCCTCCGCCTGCTCAAGGAAAAGCCTCGGCACGGCTACGAGGTGATCAAGGGGCTGGAGGAGAAGATGGCCGGGTGCTACACGCCGTCCGCCGGAACGGTCTACCCGACGCTCCAGCTGCTGGAGGATGAAGGCTACGTTCGGGCCGTCGACACCGATGGCAAGAAGGTCTATCACGTCACACCCGAGGGTGAGCGCTACCTCGAGGAGCACCGCGATCTGCTCGAGGAGATCATCGATCGGGTCCGGGAGACCGTCCGCGATTTTACCGGTGGGGGCATCGGTGAGGTGCAGGGCGCGTTCGCCCGCCTCGCCGGCGTGACCTTCAAACGGGCGTGGCGCAGGGGTCCCGACGATCCGGCGCTCAAGCAGGTGGCCGAGATCCTGAAAAAGGCGGCCGATGACGTGGAGCAGGCCTGGACCACGCGATCGGTCTGAGCTCGCCAGGCGCGGAGCCGCCGCTGTTGAGCCCGCTCCGGATTCGCGACGTGACGCTGCGGAACCGGATCGTCGTCAGCCCGATGTGCCAGTACTCGAGCACCGACGGGTTCGCCACCGACTGGCATCTCGTGCATCTGGGCACCAGGGCCGTCGGCGGTGCCGGGCTCGTGATGACCGAGGCCGCCGCGGTCAAGCCCGACGGACGGATCACCCCGCGGGACCTCGGCATCTGGGACGACGCGCATCTGGACATGCTGACGCGCGCTGCGGCATTCATCCGTTCCCAGGGCGCCGTACCGGGTATCCAGCTCGCCCACGCCGGCCGGAAAGCGAGTTGCGCGGTTCCATGGGAAGGCGGGAACCAGCTCGCTCCCGACGACGGCGGCTGGACGACGGTCGCGCCGAGCCCGCTGCCGTTTCGTCCCGACGACCGGGCCCCCGACGCGCTTGACGGCGCCGGCATCGCGGCGGTCGTCGCGGCCTTCGGTTCGGCGGCCGCGCGGGCCCGGCGCGCGGGGTTCGAGAACGTCGAGATCCACGCCGCTCACGGGTATCTGCTGCACGAGTTTCTTTCGCCGCTGAGCAATCACCGCGATGACGACTACGGCGGTGATCGGGCGTGGCGTGCCGATACGGAACGAGCAAGGCCGGATCGCCGAATGGATCGGCACGATCACCGACGTCGAGGATCAGTGGATCGCGGAGGAGCGGGTGCGGCCGTCCGCCAAGATGGAGGCGATCGGCCGGCTCGCGGGCGGGCTTGCCCACGATTTCAACAATCAGCTCCAGGGCGTGTCGGGCTTCGTCAATTTCGTGCTGCGCGATCCGGCGCTTCCCCCGCAGTCACGCCAGGACCTGGGCGAAGTGCGCCGCGCGGCCGAACGCATGGCGAGTCTCACCCAGCAGCTGCTGGCGTTCAGCCGCCAGCAGGTTCTGACGCCCGAGACGCTGGAGCTCGATGCGGCCATCGCCGAGCACCAGCCGCTGCTGCAGCGGCTGATCGGCCCCGGTACGCGGATGACGCTCGCGACCGGCCCCGAGGCCAAGTGGGTGAAAGTGGACCGCCATCAGCTGCTGCAGGTGCTGATGAACCTCGCCATCAACGCGCGGGACGCCATGCCCGACGGCGGGTCGATTACGATCCGCTCCGGCGTCCGCACCGTGGTCGAGGGAGAGGTGGCGCGGGTTCCGGACAGCGAGCTGCCGGCCGGCGAGTACGCGGTCATTGTCGTCGCGGACACCGGCACCGGCATCGCACCCGATGACGTACCGCACATCTTCGAGCCCTTCTTCACGACCAAGGACGTGGGAGAGGGCACCGGCCTCGGGCTCGCTACCGTGCACGGTATCACCGCACAGAGCCGGGGGCACACCGCCGTCGAGAGTGCCCTCGGTCACGGCACCACGTTCACGCTGCTGCTGCCGCTGGTGGACCCGCCGGCGTCGGCCGTCGCGACACCCGCGCCGGGGCTGCAGCGGCCCCGCGCCCGCGGCCGGCTGCTGGTCGTGGATGACGAGGAAGTGGTGCGCGCGTTGATGCGGCGGAGTCTGGAGGGAGCGGGCTACGAGGTGATGCTGGCGCGGAACGGCCGCGGGGCGCTCGACTGCCTGGAGGAGCATGCGCCCGCCGTGGATCTCGTGCTGAGCGACCTGGTGATGCCGGTGATGGGCCGACGGGATCTCGCGGCCGCCCTCGCGCCCCGCTATCCGCAGTTACCGCTGATGGTCATGTCCGGGTACCCGCGGGACGAGGGTGAGCCGCTCAGTCAGCGACCGGACGTGCCCTTCCTCCAGAAGCCGCTCGCCGAATCACAACTGCTGGAGACGATCGGAGCGCTGGTCGAGAAGCGACGTCGGTCAGCCTAGACTCGGGTGTCACGCCCC
>JACDDX010000197.1 GCA_013816685.1 Gemmatimonadales bacterium | reverse complement strand
GTCGAGTCGAGGCCTCCGCTCAGGAAAGCGCCGACCGGCACATCGCTCACCAGGTGGATCTTGACCGTCTCGGCCAGCAGATCGTCGATCCGCTCGAGCAGCTCGGCCTCGCTGTAGGTCCACTTCGGACCATAGGGCAGGTCCCAGTACCGTTCGACCCGGGTCCGGCCGGCTTCCCAGATCAGGTAGTGCGCCGGCGGCAGAGCCCGTATCCGCTGGAAGAAGGTGCGGGGCGGCTGCACGAAGCGCAGCGTGAGATACTGATCGAGCGCCGCCGGGTCCATGGCTGCGAGGCCGGGATCGTCGGCCAGAAGCGCCTTGATCTCCGAGGCGAACGCAAGGCGCCCGGCGGACTCCACGTAGAACAGCGGCTTCTGGCCGAAGTGGTCCCGCGCGATCAGCATGCGGCGGCGGCGGCGATCCCAGATCGCGAACGCGAACATGCCGCGGAGGCGTTCCAGCATCTGCTCGCCCAGGTCCTCGTACAGATGGACCAGCACCTCGGTGTCGGTCCGGGTCCGGAAGACGTGCCCCCGCTGCACCAGCTCCGCGTGCAGCGCCTCGAAGTTGTAGATCTCGCCGTTGAAGACGATGACGACCGAGCCGTCCTCGTTGCTCAGCGGCTGATGGCCGCCCGCGAGATCGATGATGCTGAGCCGGCGCATGCCGATGCCGACGCCGTCTTCCGTGAAGACGCCCCAGTCGTCGGGCCCTCGGTGCCGGATGGCGTCGCACATCCGTTGGATCTCGTGCTGATCGATCCGGTCAGGACCGAGTTTGCCCGCGATGCCGCACATGTCAGCCCGCCTTCTTTCGGCCCCAGGCGACGGACATGTAGCCCGGGGAGAACGGGATGAGGGTGTCGAGCGTCGTCCACGCCCGCAAGGCCGGAAACACCGCGGAATACACCTTGTACGCGGTGCCGACATTGTTCAGCGCCTCGGCCGACATCGGCGCGGTGTCGCCATGAAAGTCCTGGGTCTGCTCCGCTTTCTTCGCCATCGCCTTGCGGTGGTAGGCGTAATTCAGCATGTCCTCGAGCGACTCGGTGAAGAACCGGCAATAGCTCTCGACACCGTCGACTTCGAGGCCGTGGCGCTCCATCAGGGCACGGGTGCTGGCCGCCGGATAGCCGTCGCGGGCGTGCCCGAATCCCTCCTGGTCGGCCGTGAATCCGAGCATCCGCTTGAGCGCGAATCCTGGCCGGCCGTGCTCACCCTTGGGCGCCATGAACAGAAAACGACCTCCGGGCTTCAACACGCGCACCATCTCCCGGAAGAACCTGTCGTCGTCCTTGATGTGCTCGAGGAAGTTGATGGCCGCCACGACGTCGAATGTCGCGGTCTTGAACGGGACGGTCCGATCCTCGATCTGGACCACCCGCTCGCCGACGAACTGCCTCGCCGACCGCACGTGATCACGCTCGAAGTCGCAGCTCGTCCAGGTGCCGCCCCGCTCCCGCAGAAAATGCGAGGTCAGCCCCGTGCCGCAGCCCAGCTCGAGACACAGCTTGCCGTCCACCGGAGGCAGGTGGTCCATCAGCGCCTTCACGGTTTCCTTCTTCTTGAGCGACTTTCGGTAGAGCATCAGCTGCCAGGGCTCCGTCACGCGTCCTCCTTCAAGCCACCTGCCCAAGACGACGGTAATCGTCGAGGGTACGGCGGATGCCTTCGCGGATGTCGATCCGGGGCTCCCACGCCAGCAGGCGGCGAGCCCGGGAGGTATCGAATTCGGAATCACTCCAGAAGAAGTCCATCCGTCGCCGGTAGATCGGGGGCTCCACGTGCAGCACCCGGCTCGCGTCCTCCACCACTGCAGCCACCGCGAGCATGGGGCCCAGCGGCAGCCGGATGCCGAAGCGTGCGGCGCCGGTGGCGGACGCGACTTCATCCACCAGCTCCTGAAGCGTGCACGCCGCCGGACCCGCCACGATCATCGCATCACCTTCGGCCTCGGGACGCTCCGCGGCCTGAAAGAACGCGCTCACCACATCGTCCACGTACACCATGTGCCGGCGTCCGCGGCCGGCGCCGAACAGCGGGAAACGCCCCCGGCTGACGCCCTTGAACAGCTTGAGGAGGCGCTGGTCGCGAGGGCCGTAGACATCGGCGGGACGGAGAATCGTGAAAGGCAGGCGGTGGCTCGCTGCGAACTCGCGCACCATCCGCTCGGCCGCAACCTTGGTGCGCTCATAGACGTTGCCCGGTGACAGCGGCGATTCTTCACGGGTGATGCCGGGCGCGCGGTGCCCGTAGATCCCGATGGTACTGCAGTACACGAATCGCTCGATCGGGCCCGCTGAGGCGGCTTCGAGGAGCGCGCGCGTGCCATCGAGGTTGATGCGCTCGAAATATTCGTCGGCCTTCGCACCTTCGCGCATTGCCACCGCGAGGTGAAACACATGGGTCACCCCAGCGGCCGCCTGCCGGCATAGCGCTTCGTCGGTGATGCTCCCCGACACGATCCGCGCGCCGTTGGACGCGAGCAGCGCGGCGTTCGCTTGCTCCTCCGGCCGATCGGTGAGGCCGAGGACGCTCACGTCCGCGCCGCGGCGCAGCCCTTCTTCGGCGAGATGGGAGCCGATGAATCCGGTCCCGCCGGTCACCAGCAGTTTCACGCGAACCGCTCCGACAGCGCGGCGACGATGCGCTCGCTGGCGTGGCCATCGCCGTAGGGGCTCACGGCGTTGGCCATCCGCTCGTAGGCGGCGCGGGAACTGAGCAGCTCGCTGGCCACCTCGACGATGCGCGCCTGATTGGTGCCCACCACCACCGCCGTGCCGGCGTCCACGCCCTCGGGCCGCTCGGTGACCTCGCGCAGCACGAGGACTGGCTTGCCGAGTGACGGCGCTTCTTCCTGGACGCCGCCGCTGTCGGTGAGAATAATGGTCGCGCGGTTCATCAGCTGGACGAACTCGACGTAGTCCACCGGCTCGATGAGCAACATGCCCGGTACATCGCAGAGCAGAGACTGCACCGTACCCTTCACCTCCGGGTTCGGATGCACGGGGAGCACGAACTGCAGGTCGGGGAAACGCCCCGCCAGTTCGCGGATCGCCGCGCAGGTCGAACGCAGCGGCGCACCGAAACTCTCTCGGCGATGCGTCGTGACCAGCACCAGTCGGCGCGACGCATCGAGGGCGGCGAGCCCGGGGGACGTGAACTGGTAGGACGGTCGCACGGTCTGCAGCAGCGCGTCGATCACGGTGTTGCCGGTGAGCACGACGTCGGACGGCGCGATGCCCTCGGCCAGGAGTTGGTCCCGGGACTTGGTGGTGGGCGCGAAGTGAATGTCCGCGATCCGGGTGGTCAGGACGCGGTTCATTTCCTCGGGGAAGGGCTGCCAGCGATCGCCGGTGCGAAGGCCGGCCTCGACGTGTCCGACCGGCACGCGCCCCAGGAACGCGGCGAACGCGGCGGCGAAGCTCGTCATCGTGTCGCCCTGCACCAGCAGGACGGACGGACCGACCTCACGCAGCAGGGGCGGCAACCGATCCAGCACCCGCGACACGATCTGCACCGGCGACTGACCGGGGGTCATCAGATCGAGATCGTGGTCGGCGTGAAGGCCAAAGACGCCCAGCACCTGATCGAGCATGGCGCGGTGCTGCGCCGAGACGCAGATCTGGCTCTCGAAGAGGTCCGGGCGAGCCCGGAGCGCATGGACGACCGGGGCCATCTTGATCGCCTCCGGCCTGGTGCCGAAGACGCTGAGCACACGGATCATGCGACGCGGGCAGCCGCGTCGAGCCGTTCGGCCATTCGCTCCATGGTGACGAAGCGGAAGCCGCGCTCCACCACCGTCGCGAACACCTTGCGGAGCATCTGCTCCTGCACCCCCTCATAACAGGGATGCCCGTACAGGATGACCCAGTCGCGCTGATCGAGATGGGACTGGAGGTCGGCGATCACATCCCGCTCCGGCGTGCCCCGCGCGCCGTGGTACTCCAGGAACGGGATGGTCCGCGGGCCGGAGAGGGTGACGGGAATCGTCCAGTGTCGGAGCGGGACACCGGCG
>JACDDX010000196.1 GCA_013816685.1 Gemmatimonadales bacterium | reverse complement strand
CGCTCATGGGAGGGCGAAGACATACACCGATCCTCCCGGCGCCGTGTAGTTCGGCAGATCCATCATCGCGTTCACGAAGCCGAGCGCGGCGGTCGGATCGGATGGAGAGAGTCCCAGTGCCACGGCCCCGGACCAGCCGCCCACCCCCGCGTAGACCGCGACGTACTGCTTTCCGTCGGGCCCGAGGTAGCTCATGAAGTTGCCGATCAGTCCCGATCCGGTCTTGAACTTCCAGAGGATCTCGCCGGACCTCGCGTTCACCACCTTGACCCAGCCGTCCATGGTGCCGTAGAAGGCCACGTCACCGGCGGTGGCGAGCGCGCCGGTCCACACCGGAAACCGTTCTGGAATGCTCCACGCCTTTTTCCCGGCGACCGGATCCCAGGCAAAGAACTCACCCCGGTTGCCTCCGGGACCCGCGTACATCATCACCTCGGCCCCGAGATACGGCGTGCCGGCGATGTAGCCGGTTTCCATCGCCTTGTAGTCCATGCACAGATTCGTGCCCGGGCTGTAGAACAGCCGAGTCCGCGGTGAGAACGCCGCGGGCTGCTGGTCCTTGGCGCCAGTCGCCGCAGGGCAGATGTTGGTCACCTGCACGCCCTGATGGGTCTTCTTCGCAGGGTCCTCGATCGGGCGACCGCTCTTCATGTCGATTCCCGTCGCCCAGTTGATGTGCTCGAAGGTGGGCGCGCTGATGAGCTCGCCGGTCGCGCGGTCGTACATGTACACGAATCCGGTGCGGCCGAACTGGATCAGCACCTTGCGCGGCTTCCCGTCGATGACGAGGTCCACGGGAATGTGCTCATTGATGTCGTCGTAGTCCCACTCGTCGTGAGGCGTCGTGGGATACGCCCACACCGCTTCTCCGGTCTTCGGATCGCGCGCGAAGGTGGTGGTGGACCACAGATTGTCGCCCGGCCGCATGTCGGGGTTCCACACGCCCGGGTTGCCCGAACCGTAGTAGATCAGGTCCAGCTCCGGATCGTAGCTGATCCATCCCCACACCGATCCGCCCCCGCGCTGCCACTGTCCCGCGGGCCACGATCTGACGCCGAGGTCCGGGCCCCGGAGCCAGGCGTAGAAGGGCTTGAACCGCGGGCCGATGAGGACGTCCTTGTCGGGACCGCTATTGTAGGCCTGCCAGAGGATCTTCCCCGTGCCCAAGTCGAGCGCGGTGATCCAGCCGCGGACCCCCAGCTCGCCGCCGCTGTTGCCGACGAAGACCCGGCCCTTCACGATGAGAGGCGCCATGGTCATCGTCTCGCCCCGGTTGATGTCGCCGAGACGCGTCTCCCAGACCACCTTGCCGGTCTCCGCGTTCAGGGCCACCGTGACATTGTCCAGACGATTGAAGACGATCTTCCCGTCCGCATAGGAGGCGCCTCGGTTCACCACGTCGCAGCAGGCTTCCCCCTGGGCGGCGGGGTCGGTCGGCGGATGGTACGACCACTTGAGCGGCCCGCTCGGATTGGTGAGATCGATGGCGTACACGATGTTGGGATGTGGCGTCACGACGTACATCGTGTTGTTGACGACCAGCGGCGTGCCCTCGTGCCCTCGGTTGATCCCGGTCGTGAAGGTCCACGCCACCCGCAGAGTCTTCGCGTTCTCCGCGGTAATCTGGTTGAGCGGGCTGTAACGGGTATTGGCCCAGTCTCGGCCGGGCAGCGTCCACTCACCCGGCTTTTCGGCTCCTGGCTGGGCGAAGGAGGACGCGGTGTCCATCGACGACGTGGCAAGCGTCCGCGTCGGCGCCTGGGCGCTTGCCGGTGGCTTTGGGCCGTCGCAGCCTGCGACAGCCAGCGTCACTGTGGCGGTGGCGAGCACACCGAGGACTGCCGTGAGCCGCGCACGAGCTCGCGGGTGCGTGAACGGGTGCGTGAAACCGTACGCATACCCGGCTGCGCACGCCGCGGATTCGGTGGATGGTACTGAGATCGACATTGGTGCTTTCACTTGAAGAGCTGGTGGGGCCCGTCCCGGAGTCCTAAGCCGCGCCGGGCAACGTCGCCGGGTCGTCGCTGACGAAAACGGATGCTCCCCGACTCGAGCAGTGACGGATCACGCCAAGCGCTTGTGCAACTCACCGTTTTAGGGACCCCGCTGCCGTGATGGTGATCACCAGGTCTGTGAACGAGATGTCCGGAGAGGTTCACGCCGCCCGTCAACTCCAGGTGAATTCTGGCCTGACCTCGACCAGATTGGGCATCCCTTCCTCCGGACTCTCTGGCATGCGGACCATTATCGAGCCCTTCAAGATCAAGTCGGTCGAGCCGATCAGACTGACGTCGGCCGCCCAGCGCGAGGCCAAGCTGCGAGACGCTTCCTACAACGTCTTTCTGCTCGCGGCCGAGGACGTCCTCATCGACCTCCTCACCGACAGCGGCACCGCCGCCATGAGT
The DNA here is from genome assembly GCA_013816685.1 of Gemmatimonadales bacterium. Lineage (GTDB taxonomy): Bacteria > Gemmatimonadota > Gemmatimonadetes > Gemmatimonadales > GWC2-71-9 > JACDDX01. The sequence continues at coordinate 1,627 of JACDDX010000196.1, read as the reverse complement.
TCGGAGCAGTGGGCCGCGATCATGCGTGGCGACGAAGCGTATGCGGGCAGCCGCTCGTGGTTTCGGTTCGAGCGTGCGGTGCGGGAGATCTTCGGCTTCCGCCACGTGCTGCCGACCCATCAGGGCCGCGCCGCCGAGCGGATCCTCTTTTCCGCGATGTGCTCGCCGGGCGACGTGGTGCCCAACAACACCCACTTCGACACGACGCGCGCGAACGTCGAGTACACCGGCGCCGAGGCGCGCGACCTCGTGATCGACGAGGCCCGCGTGCCGTCATTGCGACACCCGTTCAAGGGCAACATGAACGTCGCTCGGCTCCGCGAGCTCATCGCAGAAATCGGCCGCGAGCGGATTCCGCTGTGCATGCTTACGGTGACCAACAACTCCGGTGGCGGACAGCCGGTCAGCATGACCAATGTGCGCGAGGTTTCGGCGGTCTGTCGCGAGCATGGGATCCCACTCTACATCGACGCCTGCCGGTTTGCGGAGAACGCCTACTTCATCAAGCTGCGCGAGCCAGGATACGCGGCACGGACGCCCATCGACATCGCGCGGGAGATGTTCGCCCTGGCCGACGGGTGCACCATGTCCGCCAAGAAGGATGGCATCGCCAACATCGGCGGCTTCCTGGCCACCAACGACGAGGCGCTCTCGCTCGAAGCCAGGAATCTGCTCATCCTCACGGAGGGGTTCCCCACCTACGGCGGGCTGGCGGGGCGGGATCTGGATGCGATCGCCGTCGGACTGCACGAAGCGCTCGACGAAGACTATCTGCTCTACCGCATCACCTCGACCACCTATCTCGGAGAGCACATTGCCGAGGCGGGCGTGCCGATCGTCCAGCCGCCGGGCGGGCACGCTGTCTACCTCGACGCGGCCGCCTTCTTTCCGCAGATTCCGCCGCACGAGCTTCCGGGGCAAGCGCTGGTTGTGGAGCTCTATCGCGAGGCGGGCATCAGAGCGGTCGAGATCGGGACGGTGATGTTCGGACGACGGGTGCCGGAGACGGGCGAGGAGACGCTGGCGGCGATGGAGCTCGTGCGGCTGGCGATCCCGCGCCGGGTCTACACCCAGAGCCACATCGACTATGTCGTGGAGGCCATTCTCAATGTGTGGGCGCGGAGGCAGGACGTTCACGGATACCGGTTCGTGGAGCAGGCGCCGATGCTCCGCCATTTCACGGCCCGGTTCGAGCCGTTGAACGGCGACTCGGTCCCCTCCCGCTAGTCCTCGTCGGGGGTCGCGCCGCTCGGCACCTGGCCGCTCGGCACCTGGCCGCTCGGCACCCTATAGCGCTCCTCCCGAATCGGCGTGAAGCCGCGCTTGAGATAATTCGGCAGCGCCGACGGGTGATCGAGCGTGCAGGTGTGCAGCCAGACGCGAGCGGGCGTGGACTCCCATGCGCGGGTGACCGCGGTCGAGAGGAGAAAGCGTCCCCAGCCGCGTCCGATGAATTCGGGCAACAGCCCGAAGTAGGCGATCTCGACCGAGTCGTCACTGACATGCGCATGCAGCTCGAAATACCCGGCCGGCGCCGACTCCCAGGACAGCAACCAGAGACTCGCTGCCGGATCCGCCAGATGACGCCGGATCTCGGCGTCACTCCACCCGAGCCGGTCGGTCCAGT
>JACDDX010000195.1 GCA_013816685.1 Gemmatimonadales bacterium | reverse complement strand
CAAGGCGCAGCAGGCGGCATCGCAGTGGCTCGAGGCCATCCTGGAGGGCGACGGTTCCGGACTCGAGCGGGCGATGCGCCAGCCCGCCTGGTCGGCACGTGGCGAGTTCACCGCCCTGCTCGACGCACTCAGCAACACGCTGGGCGAGGCCGTCCGCGGTGCGCTCGGCGAGACGGTCCGCCGACCGGTGCCGGCCGCGCTGCTCCGCTACCGGTCTCCCGCGCCGCTGCTCGACGCCCTGGGCCGGATCGCCACGGCCCGTGAAGCCGCCCACGGAAACGTCAACCCACAGATCCTGCTCGCCGTGCTGGGCGAAGATCTCGCGGAGGTACTGTGATGAAACTGACCCATCTCGACGAGTCAGGCCGGGCCCGGATGGTGGACGTGGGCGGCAAACCGGTGACCGATCGGTCGGCGGTTGCGGGAGGTCAGGTCCGGATGGCCCGCGCGACCTACGACCTCGTGGCCAGCGGCAGCGTGCCCAAGGGCGATGTCGTCGCGGTCGCTGAACTGGCCGGTGTGATGGCCGCCAAGCGCACCGGCGAGCTGATTCCGCTCTGTCACCCCCTCGGACTCGACGTCATCACCGTCGAAGCTCGGCCCGACAACTCGCTTCCCGGCATACAGATCGTCGCGACCGCCAGATTGGCGGGCCGCACCGGCGTGGAAATGGAAGTTTTAACCGCCGTCTCGGTGGCCTGCCTCACGGTGTACGACATGGTCAAGGCGGTAGATACCATGGCGGTCATCGAGAATATCCGGCTGCTCGAGAAGCGTGGCGGCAAGCGGGGCGACTGGCATCGAGAGGAGGCGGGCGGTGAAGCGAATGAAGGTCTACCGGGAACGATCGAAGCTGTCGATCGAGCGGGTGGTGCTGCGGGGAGCGCTGGTGCTGGCGATCGCGCTGAGCATCGGCGCGGTGGCGGGATGGACGAGGGGGGTTCGCGCGGCCGATGACGTCACCCCGCCCGACGCAGCCTTCGTCGGCCGGCAGTTTTCCGCGTTGAACGACCAGATGGAGGCCGCCCGCGGCGAGACGGCGGTGCTCAAGCTGCAGCTCGTCCGCGCGACCAACATTCTCGAGCGCTCCGCGCGCTACCAGATACCGGCGGATCTCTCCGCCGCGATCTATGACATCGCGCTCAGCGAAGGGATCGATCCGGCGCTTGGGTACCAGCTGGTGAAGATCGAGAGCCAGTTCAAGGGCACGGCCCGGAGCAACATGGCCGCCTTCGGCTATACCCAGCTGCAGGTTCCCACGGCGCGCTTCTATAAATCCGATGTCACCGAGCGCGACCTGATGGACCGCGACATGAACCTCCGCATCGGCTTTCGCTTCCTCAACGACCTGCTGGTCCAGTACGATGGCAACAAACACCTTGCGCTGGTCGCCTACAACCGGGGTCCCGCGAAGGTGCGCGAAATTCTGGCGGCCGGAGGCAACCCGCGAAACGGCTACTCCGAAATGGTGCTGAAGGGTTACCAGCCGCTGGCGGTCGCGCTCCACTGATGAACACCTACGGCCCCGTCGCCGTCAGCCTGCTCTGCGAACGCGCGAGCTCCTGGTCGTCCTCGCGCGTTCCGCCGATTGGACTCGAAGTCGCTGACCGACCAGAATCCGGTTCCCCCTTCCCAGTTTGTTCCAGCTCCGCAGCTCCCGCTCCCGTACACCGTACTCGTCCGCGATGCCCGACAGGGTCTCTCCCCGCCTTACCCGGTGCCAGCCCGACGTGCCGGTGCCCGCGGGCGCCACAGGATCGGCCATGCGACGAGCCACTCTCGTGGAGAGCGCGCCGCCGGTCGGGATGATGACACGCTGGCCGGCACGCAGCCGGCCACGCTGGCGACCGAGCAGTCGAGGGTTGGATGACACGATAAGCTGCGCGCTGATGCCGTACCGCTTCCCGATGCCCGACAAGGTCTCCCCGCGCCGGACGAGATGCTCGACGAAGGTCACCCGGCGGGACGGAGGCAGTGAGGCGTACGCCGCCGCCGTCTGCTGTCCGCGACCGCTGGGAAGACGGACCAGGGCGGCGACACCTGGCGGCGTGGCGAGCCGGAGATACTGCGGATTCAGTTCCCTGACCGCCGCGACGGTGGTATCGGCGAGCCGGGCAAGCACGTCGAGTCCTGTCATGCCGGGGACGATGAGGGAATCGTACGCCGCGGTGGCCGAGTCGTTCACGGCGAAACCGTAGCGCGTCGGCTCCTTGGCGATGAGCGCGGCGGCGATCAGTTTGGGGACGTAGTCCCTGGTCTCGCGGTGCAGGAAGCGGGTGTCGTAGAGCCGGAAGAAGTCGGCATCGGTGTTGGGCGCATCGGCATCGTCATCGTCGGGCAGCCGGTTCAGGCTGCGCGACACCTTCCCCGAGCCGGCGTTGTACGCCGCCGCGGCGAGATAGATCGAGCCGAAGCGGTCGTTGAGGTACTTCAGGTGATGGGCCGCGGCTTCGGTCGCGCGATACGGATCGCGCCGTTCGTCGACCCATGAATCCACCCGCAGCCCGCTCATCTTCGCCGTCGCCTTCATGAACTGCCACATGCCGACCGCACGAGAACGGCTGGTAGCGGTGTTGGAAAACCCACTCTCGATAAGGGCCAGGTAGACGAGATCGCCGGGGAGGTTCTCCTCCTGCAGTCGCTGGCGGATCATCGCCTCGTATCGCGGCATCCGGTTGAGCCAGACCTCCATCCGCTCGCGCGCGGGTCCCTGATACAGACGGAGATAGTACTTCACCCGATCATGGCGGGTGTAGGTCTCGACGTCGATGTCCCAGGTCGCGTTGGTGAGCGCCCTGTCGCCAGTCGTGCCATCCGCCGTTTCGTCGGACGCGGCATCGGCCGGGTCGTCGGCTTCAGCCGGAGGGGCGGCACTGGCGAGCTGATCGAGCGCCACCTCGTCCGCGGCCGAGTCGGCGGCGATCTGGAGCTCGGCCGCGAACTCGGCGGCGAGGAGACTGGAGTCCATCACGGGGGGCGGCGGCAGCATCACGCTGTCGGCGGCGCGTGCCGCGGCCGAGTCGGCCCGCGTCGCGTGCGCCACCGGAGGCCGAGGCACGAGCTCCGGGCGACCGGCCTCGAGCGGGCTATTATCGGGCGTGGGCGCCGATGCGGGCGCGCGATACACGCCCCCGCATGCCACCATCAGGCTCAACGGGACGATGCCGAGGATACGGCGCATGCATGGCCTCCAGTGTCGCGGGCCGGATGTGGGGCGCCGGGTGAGTGTCGGAATGTCAGCGGGAATTCGGGTGGTCTTCGGGAAGGGTGGCAATCCGCTGGAGGTCTTGGCAGTCTGACCGGCGGATGACGGCATCAACGCATGAACAGCTTGTTGCCAAGGATCCGGTTCGTCGCATGAAGTACCGCCAGGGCCGCACCGCGCGCCGTATCGGTTTCGCTGAGGTACGATCCGACGACCCGCTGCCCTCCGCCCTCACCGCTCACCGCGAGCGAGACGATCACCACGGTCGCATCGAACGCGCGAACCGCCTTCACTCCCAGCAACTCGAAGCCGATGCTCCCCTGCGTGGCCTGACCCAGCGCTTTCACACATGCCTGCGCCGCACAGCGCAGCTCGCCGGCTTCCGAGGACAGTCCTTCGGCGTCACCGCTGAACTGCTCCGACTCCCGCCACGTAAGCCCGACGAGCGCACGGCACCGGCCGTTGGGCAACCGCTCCATGGTGAACTCCGCGAAACGCAGTCGCTCACCAAGAGGGTTCGGGGCTGACATGGAGGTCCAATGGATAAGGGTGCCGCCGCAAAGGCAAGCCCTATGCCAGTTGTGCACCCAGAATCGATGCCAGCGTGTCGTCCGAGATCCGCTCGGCATACGCGAAGAGCGCGCCCTTCGAGGGCGACGAGAATTCGTGCGTCACCCAGATCGTCTGTCCGGTCACACCTGCCGGCCGGAACGAGAAGACCAGACTCCACGCGGCGACGCTGGCCCGGCGTTCGGCAGCCATCGACACCTGCCAGCTTCGGCCCTCGTGCTCGATCACGCGCCACGGCATCGCGGCGTCCTCATCGACTCGATTTCATTGTCGTCAT
>JACDDX010000194.1 GCA_013816685.1 Gemmatimonadales bacterium | reverse complement strand
GCCCTGGTCTCGAAGAAGGGCTGCGCGCGCTGGAGCGGGTACGCTCGTCGAGCGGGCTCCCGGTGCTGACCGACATCCACGAGGCGCATCAGGCCGCGCCCGCCGCCGAGGTGGCCGACGTGCTCCAGATCCCCGCGTTCCTTTGTCGCCAGACCGATCTGCTGGTGGCCGCGGGTCAGACCGGGCGTCCGGTGAATGTGAAGAAGGGACAGTGGATGCAGGCGAGCGCGATGGCGGGCGCGCTCGAGAAGGTCCGGTCGGGCGGAAGCCCCGACGTGGCGGTCACCGAGCGGGGCACCTTCTTCGGCTACGGCGACCTGGTCGTCGACATGCGCAACTTCGCCCGCCTTCGGGTGGCGACCTCCGCGCCCGTCGTCTTCGATGCGACCCATTCGCTGCAGCAGCCGGGCATGGGCCCGTCGGGTGCGAGTGGCGGGCAGCTACAGCATCTGCCCCATCTGCTCGCCGCCGCGGCCGTGGCCGGCGCGGACGGGTTCTTCGTCGAGACCCACCCCGATCCCGAGCGCGCGCTGAGCGATGCCGCGACGCAGTGGCCGCTCGAACGACTCGCACCCCTGATCAGCCGCACCGTGGATCTCTGGCGCCGTGCACGGGAGCGGACCGGTGATTGATCGCGCGCGGGCCGAGCGGGTGAAGCTGCTCTGCATGGACGTGGACGGGGTGCTGACCGACAACGGGCTCTGGATGGGGCCGGTCGCGGGCGCGCGGGTGGAGCTCAAGCGGTTCGACGTGCAGGACGGCCTGGGCCTCGTGCTGCTGCGCTCGATCGGCCTTCCGGTGGTCTGGCTCAGTGGGCGGCATTCCGAGGCGACGACGCTGCGGGCGGTCGAGCTCAAGGTGGACGAGGTGCTCCAGGTGCCGGGCCCCACCAAGCTCGCGGCGCTCGATGCACTGCGCCAGCGACGGGAGCTCGACTGGGAGGACATCGCCTACATCGGCGACGACCTGGCCGATCTGCAGGTGCTCCGACGGGTCGGGCTACCCATCGCCGTGGCGAACGCGGTGGCCGAGGTGAAGGCGAGCGCGCAGTACGTGACCCGGGCCGCCGGGGGGCACGGTGCCGTGCGGGAGGCGGTGGAGGCGATCCTCAAGGGCCGGGGAGTCTGGGACGACATTCTCGAACGCTATTTCAGCGAACGGCCCGCGCATGCCGGTTGAAGCGCCGGCGCGCCTCGATGCCGCGGCGCTGATCGCGCTGGGGCGCCGAGTGCTGGAGCTCGAAGCGGCGAGCATCCACGCGGCCGCGGGCCGGCTCGATGCGCGGTTCGCCCGGGCCGTAGAGCTGCTCGCCCGCTCGACCGGCCGGGTCATCGTCTCGGGCGTGGGCAAGTCGGGATTGATCGCGCGGAAGCTGGCCGCGACGCTGACCTCCACCGGCACCGCCGCGTCGTATCTGCATCCGGTCGACTCGCTCCACGGCGACCTCGGCATCGTGGGAGCGGACGACGTCGCCATCCTGCTCTCCAAGAGCGGCGGCTCCGACGAGCTGCTCGGCCTGATCGGATCGCTCCAGCGGCTCGGCGTGCCCATCGTCGCAATTACGGGGGACGCCGACTCGATGCTGACCCGCGCCGCCGTCGTGGTCCTCGACGCCGCGGTGGCCGAAGAGGCGTGCCCCTTCGATCTGGCGCCTACCTCGAGCACGGCGGTGGCGCTCGCGCTGGGTGACGCGCTGGCCCTGGCGCTGGTCGAGGTGAAAGGCGTGCGGATGGAGGATTTCGCGGCCCTGCACCCGGGCGGCAGCATCGGCCGGCGGCTGCTGCTCCGGGTGCGAGACGTGATGGTGGTGCCGGGGCGGATCCTGTCGCCGTCGGCGCTGATGCGCGACGCCGTGGTGAGCCTGGCCCACGACCGCGGGCTCGCCATCGTGGCGGAGGCGGGGCGGCTCGCGGGGGTCTTGACCACCGGCGACCTCACCCGCCTTGCTGATCGGGACGCGGGCTTCATCGAGCGCCCCGTCGCGGAGGTGATGAACCGCGCGCCGAGGACGGCCGCGCCGGACGATCTGGCAGGCGCCGCGGTCGGAGTCATGCAGCGCCACGGCGTCATGGTGCTGCCGGTGGTCGCGCCCAAGGGCGATATCGTCGGGGTGGTGCACCTGCACGATCTGCTGCGTGCGGGGGCGGTGTGACCCTCGTCCTCCGCCTCGGCGTGACGGTGGTGCTCGCGGCCGGGGTGGCGGCGCTCGGCGCCTGCGAAGAGACCGGCGCCCGTCCGACGACCACCATCACCGCCTCCGACAGCGCCGACCAGTTGCTGGAGGGCTTCTCGCACTACGTGACGACCGACGGCGTGCGCCGGAGCCAGGTGAACGCCGACACCGCCTACTTCTATGAGGCTTCCCAGGTGACCGAGCTGCGGACGATCCGGGTCGTGTTCTACGATCTCAGGGGCGCCGAGAGCTCGACGCTCACCGCGATCCGGGGCACGTATCGGTGGCAGGACGGCTCGATGGATGCCAAAGGCAACGTGGTGGTGGTCTCGCCGGACGGCCGGACGCTCCGGACCCAGGCGCTCCGCTATGACAACCGCGCGAACACCATCAGCACCGACCAGCCGTTCACCTTCGACCGCGCGGAGGAACATCTCGCGGGCAACAGCTTCCGCTCCGACCCGGACTTCAAGAACGTGGTGACCGACAAGCCGCGCGGTGTCAGTGGCAACGGCATGCTGCTGCCCGGACAGGGAAGCGAGAACCGGCGGTGAGACGGACGCTCATGTGCCTGCTGGCCCTGACGACGGCCACATCAGTGATCACGGCCTCTGCCCAGAATCCGCCGGCCCGGCCGAGCGCCCCGGCTCCGGGGAAACCGCCCGCGAACCCATCCGCGAAGCCGCCTGCGAAACCATCGGCGAAGCCCGCCGCGCGTCCGGCAGCCGGTGGCGACGAGCGCTGCATTTTCCAGATCGACAACGTGGACCGCCAGGGCAGCGTCATCGAAACGCCGCGCGGAACCAACTACTTCGCCGGCGGCAACGTCCGGCTCCGCTGCCGCGGCACCCAGACATCGATGCAGAGCGACAGCGTCGCGGCGTACGGCGGCACGGTGGTGCAGTTCATCGGCAACGTGAAGTACCGCGACTCGACGCTCTCAATGGACGCCGACTTCGGCACTTACTTCAAGGCGGGTGAGAAGTGGGAAGCGCGCGGCAGGGTCAACACCAGGAATCTTCGCACCGGTTCCACCATTGTGGGGCCCGCGCTCGACTATTTCCGGGAGCTCCGCGGTGTCCGCGACACCTTCGAGATGTTTTCGACCGGCCGACCCAGAGTGGCGTACGCCAGCCTGGATTCAGCCGGCAGTGCCAGCGATCCCTATGTCATAGTCGGCGACCGGATCCGCGCCCGAGGCAACGATCGCCTCTGGGCCGGCGGCAAGGTCACGGTGGACCGCAGCGACTTCACGGCGCGAGGTGACTCGCTCCGGCTGGACACGGGGACGGGCAGCGATGGGACGCTCGTGGGCGGCCAGCCGCAGATGAAGGGTCTCGGCCGCGACACCTTCAGTCTCAGCGGGCGGCGCATCGACCTCAAGCTCGACAATCGCCAGCTCACCTACGTGATCGCGAAGGGGAACGGACGTGCGGTGAGCCGGGACTGGTATCTCGTTGGCGACACGATCGCGCTCGACCTCAACGACCGGAAGCTCGAGCGCACTCTCGCCTGGGGCGACTCCACCCGCCCATCCGCCACCTCGACGGCCTACGCCCTCAAGGCCGACTCGCTCGCGCTCGACACGCCCGGGCAGCGGCTCCGTCAGGTCCGTGGCTTCGGCCGAGCCTGGCTCGGGGGCCAGGTGGATTCCGCCGCGAAGGATCGGGACTGGATGCGCGGCGACACGATCATCGCCGACTTCGCTCCTCGCGATTCGGCCGGGACCACCCGCCAGCTCCTCAGCCGGATCCAGGCCCGGAAGGGTGCGCAGTCCTACCACCTCGATCCCGATCGACGCTTTCCGACTCGGCCCGGCGTCAACTACGCCCGCGGCGATGCGATCACGGTCACCATGCGTCGCGATGGCGCGAACGGCGTCGACCGGGTTGACGTGCGCGGGCAGGTGGATGGAGTCCAGC
>JACDDX010000193.1 GCA_013816685.1 Gemmatimonadales bacterium | reverse complement strand
CCTCCGACCAGATCGCGCTGGGCCACGCCGACACCATTCTTGCGGGCGGGGCCGAATCGCTGTCCGACATCCCGATTCTCCATTCGCGCCGGATGAGCCGGACGCTGATGGACGCGGGCCGCGCGAAGAGTGCCGGCGCGCGGGTGGCGGCGTTCGGACGGGTGCGGCCGCGGGACCTGATCCCCGTCACGCCCGCCATCGCCGAGCCCTCGACGGGCGAGAGCATGGGCCAGTCGGCGGAGAAGATGGCCAAGGAGAACGGTATTTCCCGCGAGGCGCAGGACCGGCTGGCGCTGATGAGCCACCAGCGCGCCGCCGCCGCCACCGCCGACGGACGGTTGCCGGCCGAGATCGCGCCCTGGTTCGGGGGCGCGGGCATGGATCAGATCGTCGCAGCCGACACCGGCATCCGGACCGATACCTCGCTGGAATCGCTGGCCAAGTTGCACCCGGTGTTCGATCGCCGCTACGGCAGCGTGACGGCGGGCAACGCATCGCCGCTCACGGACGGTGCCGCCGTCGTGCTGCTGATGGCCGACGAAAAGGCCAGGGCGCTCGGCATCGAGCCGCTCGCGTACCTGCGCAGCTACGCGGCGAGCGCGGTAGATCCGGGCTGGCAGTTGCTCATGGGGCCGGTGTATGCCGTCCCCCGCGCGCTCGAGCGCGCCGGAATCGGCTGGAACGATCTGGGTCTGGTCGAGATCCACGAGGCCTTTGCAGCGCAGGTGCTGTCCAACACGCAGGCGTGGGCCTCGCCGGCGTGGGCCGAACGCCTCGGTCTCGCCGGGCCGGTGGGCGAGGTGAACTGGGACATCACGAACGTGGCCGGCGGTTCGCTCGCCATCGGCCACCCCTTCGCCGCGACCGGCGCCCGGCTCGTCACCACGCTCGCGAACGAGATGCGGCGGCGCGACGTGCAATTCGGTCTCGTCTCCATCTGCGCGCAGGGCGGGATGGGCTACGCCATGGTGCTCGAACGGACCTGAGGGGGAGCTGTGCCGGCCTACGTCATTCTCGACATCGACATCCACGACCCCGCGCGCTATGACGACTACAAGCGCTTCCCGCAGACTGTGGCCCCGTTCGGCGGCCGCTACCTCGCCCGAGGCGGCGCGGCCGAGACGCTCGAGGGCGACTGGACGCCCGGTCGCATGGTGATCATCGAGTTTCCGAGCACCGAGCGGGCCCGAGCCTGGATCGAATCGGCCGAGTACCGCGAGGCACGCGAGACCCGGGCGGCTGCCGCCCGCAGCCGGACCATCGTGGTGGAAGGGCTCTAGCGCCCGATGTCAGCCTTCGACATTTCGATGGAAGACGGCGTTGCGGTCGTGGTCTTCGACCTCGCGGGTGAGCCGGTCAACAAACTGAGCAGCGCGGTCAAGATCGAGTTCGAGGCGCTCCTGATCCGCCTCCGCGACGACGCCGCGGCCCGTGCGCTCGTGCTGATCTCGGGTAAGCGGGATTCGTTCATCGCCGGGGCGGACATCGAGGAATTTTCCGCCCTCACGACGCAGAGCGAGGCCGAGCGGCTCAGCGCCGAAGGCCAGGAGATGGTCAACCGGGTCGAGGCGTTTCCCAAGCCGGTGGTCGCCGCGATCCACGGCGCCTGTCTCGGGGGCGGCCTGGAGCTCGCGCTCGCCTGCCACTACCGCATCGCCACCGATCACCCGAAAACCGTGCTCGGCCTGCCCGAAGTGCAGCTCGGGCTCATCCCCGGAGCCGGTGGGTGCCAGCGCCTGCCGGGCCTCATCGGGCTCCGCGCGGCGCTCGACATGATCCTCAACGGCAAGAGCGAGCGTGCCGGCCGCGCCTTCCGGCTCGGGCTCGTGGACGAGCTCGTCCCGCCCAGCATTGTGCGGCAGGCCGCGGTGGCCGCCGCACGGCGTCTGGCCGATCGTCCCCCTGCTCCGCGTAAGCCGCGCGGCGGCATGCAGGGCCTGGTCCTCGACCGCACCGCGCTGGGCCGGCGGCTGGTCTACCGGCAGGCCCGTGAGCGTGTCCTCAAGAAGACTGGCGGTCACTACCCCGCGCCGCTCGCCGCGCTCGACGTCGTCCGCACGGGGCTGGAGCAGGGGATGGTCGACGGGCTTGTCGAGGAGCATCGGCGGTTCGGCGAGCTCGCGGTCGGGCCGGTCTCCCGGCGACTGGTGCAGATCTTCTTTGCCACGACAGCGCTCAAGAAGGACGACGGGGTCGCTCCCGGCACCGCCGTTCCCCGGCAGATCCGCCGTCTCGGCGTCGTCGGTGCCGGGTTCATGGGTGCGGGCATCGCGGGTACCGCGGTGCTCAACGTGGAAGTGGACACCCGGCTTCGCGACGCCGACCTGCCTCGGGTCGGAAAGGGACTCGCCTCGGCGACGCGGATCCTCAAGGACCGGCTCGACCGCCGCCGGCTCACCCGGCCGCAGTTCGAGCGGCTCACGGCGCTCCTGTCGGGCGGCGCCGACCTCCACGGCTTCAGCCGCGCCGACCTGGTCATCGAGGCCGTCTTCGAGGACCTCGCGGTCAAACGGCAGGTGCTGTCGGAGATCGAAGGCGTGATCCGCCCCGACGCCATCTTCGCGACCAACACCTCGACGATTCCCATCCGGCACATCGCCGACGGCGCCCGGCATCCCGAGCGCGTGCTCGGTATGCACTTCTTCTCGCCGGTGGAGAAGATGCCGCTCCTCGAGGTCATTCCCACACCCGCCACATCCGCCGGCACTCTGGTGACCGCGGTCCGGTTCGGGCGGCGAATGGGCAAGACCGTCATCGTGGTCGCCGACCATCCCGGATTCTGGGTCAACCGCATTCTGAGTCCCTATCTCAACGAGGCCGCGCTGCTCCTCGAGGAGGGCGTGCCGGTCGAGCTCATCGACCGGACCATGACGGCCTGGGGCTTTCCGGTGGGACCGGTGGCGCTGCTCGACGAGGTGGGTCTCGACGTGGCGCAGAAGGCCGGTCGGGTGATGCACGAGGCGTTCGGCGCGCGGATGAAGCCGGCGACGACGCTCGAGCGCCTGATCGCCGACGGACGGCTGGGCCGGAAGAACGGCCGGGGCTTCTACCGCTACCACGACGGCCACAAGGCCGGGGCAGACGACAGCGTCTACTCGATCGTGGGCGTCCGGCCGCGCACCGATGCCGATGCCGACATGATCGAGCGCCGGCTGGTGTCGGCGATGCTCAACGAGGCGGCGATGGCCTCGGCCGAAGGGGTCGTGCGGAGCCCGCGGGACGGCGACATCGGAGCCATCTTCGGCATCGGCTACCCGGCATTCCGGGGCGGCCCGCTCCGCACGATCGACGACAGCGATCCGCGCCGGGTGGTCGTCACGCTCTCGGAGCTGGCCAACGAATTCGGCGAGCGGTTCCGCCCGGCGGCTGCCCTGGCCGAACTGGGGCAGCGCGGCCGCCGCCACTATCCCGCCTGACCGCGCGTCAAGGCCTGACCGCCCGTCACTTGACGGCGGCTTGACGGCCGTCGCCCACCCTTACTCCGTGCGACCGGCGGCGTGAAGCACCCGCCGCCTCTGTCCAGGAGTAAGCATGTCCCGCTCGATCACCCGCCGAACCACCCGCGCGACAAACGAATATCCCCGTGGCTCCGACACGAGCCACCCGTGCCACTCCAGCTCGTCGAGTGCGCGGGCCGCCTCTTCGGGGTCGAGCGCGAGCGCGCGGTCGAGCTGCGGGGCCGGCACCAGGTCACCGAGGACCGCCGCCGCCGCCAGGATACGCTGCGCGGTCGGGCTCAGCCGGCGCACGCCGATCCGGATCGCGGCCACGACCGCGTCCGGCAGATCGCCGGGCAGCGTCTGGTCGAGCGTGCGGAGGGGCTCGGGCCAGGCGCCGGCGATGGTGCCGAGGTCCAGCCCCAGCGTTACGGCGCGCAGCAGCTCCACCGCCAGGAGCGGCATTCCCGCCGAATCGGTGGCGACGCGCCGGACCACACGATCGATGGCGAGTGGGTCGTATCCGGGCAGCATTCGCTCCGCGAGACTCCGGAGCGATGCCGCGTCGAGCCCATGGAGCCGAAGCGTCTCACCGTCGAGATCGCGCCCGATCCTGGTGCGGAGCTCGTCCAGCTCGGGTCGGACGGGAAAGGGGGCCATCGCCACCGCGACGGTCAGCGGGGCCGCCGCCAGGTCGCGGAGCGCGGCGC
>JACDDX010000192.1 GCA_013816685.1 Gemmatimonadales bacterium | reverse complement strand
CTCGCCCGCGTGGCGGCGGATGACCCGCAGCGCCTCGCTCAGGGAGTGCCGGGCCGCGGCCTCGGGCCGGTCGCCCCAGAGCAGGCCGACCAGGTGCTCGCGCTCCCGTGCCAGCCGGGGCGAGCGCGCCAGATACACCAGCAGCGCGAGGTGCTTCCGCCAGAGCAGCTCGGGCGGAGCGGGGTGCCCCTCCACGCTCATTTCGACCGGCCCGAGAGTACGACAGTCGATCACGGAAGGCTCGCCCGGTGGCAGTGCCGGCCGGACGTCCGGCTTGACACTCATGTATGTGCGCGGATACTAGAATGAGAATGGGACGATCATTAATGCCGCGCGCTCGAATCGGCCATCTGTGCTTTGCGTCACAATTTGCGGCCCTGGCTGCCACGCTCGTCGCGCTGTCGATCGCCGGGTGCGGCGGCGGGGGCGACCTGGGCTGCGGAGGCCCATTCTGCGTCGTCCCACCGGGGCAGCAGCAGGCGACGCGACTCCGCGCCGGCGCTGGAGACGGGCAGGTTGGATCCCCCGGCAACCCGCTTCCTCAGCGGCTCGAGGTGATCGTCACCGATGAGGATGACCGGCCAATTCCCGACGTCACCGTCGGCTTCTCGACCGTCGCCGGGGACGGAAGTCTATCCTCGGACAGCGCTACTTCGGACTACCAGGGACGCGCCGGTGTCATGTGGACCCTCGGCTCCGAGCCGGGGGCGCAAAGCGTCCGCGCAACGGCGGAGGGGAGCGCGGGCACGCCGCTGGAGGGGTCGCCGATCAGCTTTTCGGCCCAGGCGGTCCGGTCGCCGGTCACCAAGCTCGTCATCCGGCAGACGCCGCCCGCAACGGTCCGCAACGGTGCGCCGTTCGACCGCCAGCCGATCGTCGCCGCCGTCGACGCCGACGGCGCGCCCGTCCCCGGGCTCCCCATCACCGCCTCGATTGCCTCGGGCGGCGGCACGCTCGAGGGCGGCGTCACCGTGGCCACCGACTCCACCGGGCTCGCCACCTATACCGACCTCGCGATCAGCGGCAACCAGGGCTCCAGGACCCTCCGTTTCGCCCTCGCCGAGCCGGCGCTCGACGTGCTGTCGGGGCCTGTCGCCGTGGCCGCCGGCACCCTCGCCAGACTGACCGGCAACGAACCATCCAGGTACACGGGCGTGGTCGGATCGCCGGTCAGCCCACCGCCCGCAGTGCTGGCCCGCGACGGGGCCGGCAATCCGGTGGCCGGCGCCCTCGTCAGTTTCGCCGCCGATAACGGTGCCCTGGTCTCGCCCGCCACCGTACCCACTGATTCTCTGGGGATCGCGCGGGTCACGAGCTGGACCCTCGGCAGCTCCACCGGCTCGCCGTATACCCTGACTGCCCGGGTGCAGAGCGGTGGCGGGGATCCGGTCCGGTTCACGGCGACGGCTGTCGCAGGTGCCGCAGGGCGTCTCGAGGTCACGGTCCAGCCGTCGAGTTCGGCGCGCAGCGGCAGCGTATTCGCCCGGCAGCCCGCGGTGCAGGTCGTCGACCGGCTCGGCAATCCCGCCCCAGCGGCCGGCGTGCGCGTCACGGCCTCGCTCGCCACCGGTCCCGCCGGAACGCTCACCGGTGTCGAAGCGACAACCAACGCGTCCGGATTGGCGACCTTCTCGGGACTCGGCCTCGAGGGGCTCGTCGGTGACTACGTCCTGTCCTTCAGCGCACCGGATCTGGCGGGCATCAGCAGCGACCGGCTCTCCCTCGCGGCCGGCCCGGCCCGGCGGATCGCACTCGTCGCCCCGCTGCCATCGGAAGCCCGCAGCCGGATTCGGTTCCCGACCCAGCCCATCGTGCAGCTCTACGATGCAGCTGGTAACCCGGTCGGACTCGCGGGCGTCTTCGTGCGCGCCTCCCTCGCGTCGGGAGCCGGCGAGCTCGGCGGCGACACGGGGACGACGACGGACGCGAACGGGCGGGCGACTTTTGCGGACCTCATGATCGTCGGCGCGCCAGGCACGCACACCCTTCGCTTCGCCTCGACCGATCCGACCAGCGACGTGGTGTCCGGCGCGGTAACCCTTCCCGCGGCGGTCGCCATCGCGATGGTGACCGACCCCCCCGCCTCTGCGGCGGTCGGAACGATGCTTGCCTCGCCGGCGACCTGGTCGCTGGTGGACGCGGCCAATCTGCCGGTGCCCGACGTGCCGGCCCGGCTGACGCCATCCGCTGGCGGAGCGGTCGAGCCGTCCGGGATCACCAGCGACGGTGACGGCGCCCTCCGGCTTGGCTCCTGGACGCTGGGGACGGTCGCCGGGACCCAGACGGTCGATCTCGCGGTGGACGGCGGCTTGTCGGCGCGCGTCCAGACGGTCGCCGTCGCCGATGTCGCCGCCGCCATCGAGAAAGTGTCGGGCGACGGACAGACGGCGCCGGTGAGCTCCGAGCTGCCCGACCCGCTCGTGGTCCGGATCACCGATCGCTTCGGCAACGGCGTCAGCGGCGTGACAGTGCAGTGGCGAACCTGCGACAACGTGGGTGACTACGACGCCGTCACCGACGCCAACGGCTTTGCCAGCGCGTTTCAGTCGACCGGGGCCGAGGTGGGGACGTTCTGCGTCCAGGGCGCGGTTGAGGGGCTCACCGGATCGCCGGTGCAATTCAGCATCACGGCAACCGGTCCGGGGGCGAGCGAATCACCGCCCCCCGACACGACGGCGGCCCCCCTGGAGACGTCCCGATGACCCGCCATCGCGCCATCGCGCTTGGGTCGTTGCTCGCGACGCTAGCGCTTCCGCAGCCCGTGCGTCCACTGGCCGCACAGTCGGCGCAGCCGCTCTCGCTCCAGCTGTCGGGCCTCTACAACGGGGTCTTCGGCGACGTGTTCACCGGCCTGCAGAACGGCATCGGAGGCGAGGCGCAGCTTCGGTACACGCCGAGCGCACTCTCGATCGGAGCCGGTTTTCAGATCACGTCGCACGAGTTGGGCGGCAGGCCGGAAGACGCGCGCCTGTACGGTGGCTTCATCGAGCCGCGCTACCGGATTCAGGCCGGCAGCAATACCGCGGCACCATACGTGTCGGCGCGATTCGCCGTCCTCAAGGCCGGCTTCTCGCAGTCGTCGCTCTCGCTCTCCTCGACTTTCCTGCAGCTCAACGGCGGCGGGGGATTGCTGGTGCGGCTGGGATCGCGGATCAATCTGGACGTGGGAGCGACGTACGGCTACAATCGCGCCGGCGCCGGCACGCTGCAAGATCGATCGGCCGGGACGGCAGTGGCGGTGCCTTCGAGCTCGGGCTCCAACGTCGTCGGTCGACTGGGGCTGGCGCTGGGCCTCGGCGGCTAGCGTCCGCCCTACAGTCGGGGCGACCCGACGATCCGGCAGCTCATCAGATCCCACCGATCGCCCCGCCGGATGAACTCCGTGCGGAACACCGGCTGGCTGTTCAGCCGGCCTCCAAACGCATCCTTCCAGCTGAGCGGGACGCTGAAGTCGGCGCTGGCCTGCGCCCGGCCGAGTCGGCGCGCACCGGCCTTCAGATCGCCCACGGTCGCGGCCCATTCGCTGGTTCGAAGCAGGCGGCTCAGCTTCCTGAGGTTCTCCCGGTCGGCATCGGATGCGGGGCTGTAGACCGCCGACAGTCCGCCCACGTCCTTCGATCGCACCGCTTGATAGCACCGCTGCACCCCCGCATCGATCTCCGCCTGCGCGGAGCGCGGCGCCTCCGACGACCCCGCGGCTGTCGCCGGCAGGCGTACCGCGGCGGTCGGTTCTCCTGAGGAGACGGCGGCGGGCGGTGGGCCACCTTCCGCGGCCTGCGATGGGGCGGGGCCAGGCTCTGAAACCGCCGCCGCGCGGGGCGAGTCGCGCACCGTCAGACGCGCCGTCGCCGCGTCCTCGCCGCTTCGCGCCAGGATCAGGACCGTCCCCGGCTCGAGCGCGCGAAGTCGCCCGCTGACCGAATCCACCCAGACGACCCGGGGATCGCTCGACGTCCACAGAATCGGCGCGTCCGGGACGCTGCGGCCGGCTGGATCACGCACGACGCCGGTGAGCGCGGCCGCGTCGCCGGTCGCCAGGGTCTCGGGTGCGGTGATGACCAGCGGTGAGAACTCGGTCAACACGCCGGCGGTGGGCGCTCCCCGCCGCCGGGCCGAAGCGATGCGGCGCGGGGAACGACGGCTCGTCACCGC
>JACDDX010000191.1 GCA_013816685.1 Gemmatimonadales bacterium | reverse complement strand
GCTCGAGGGCGTGCGGGTCGTGGGCGACTGCCTGGCGCTCAGCTATCTCGAGCACGCCTCTTCACGGCTTCGGCTGACTGGCCTCGACGGCACGGTGCGGCGGGAGATCGAGCTCCCGACGCTCGGCAGCCTCTTCGGCGTCGGTGTCGAGCCCCATGGCGACGAGTTGTTCTACGGCTTCTCATCCTACACCGTGCCGCCGAGCATCTACCGGATCGACCTGACGGAACCGGCCGCAGCGGCAGAGCTGTGGCGCCGGGTCGAGACCGACATCGATCCCTCGGGGTACGCCGTGCAGCAGGTCCGCTACCCATCGAAGGACGGCACCGGCATTTCCATGTTCGTGGTGCATCGGGCCGGACTCGAGCGGGACGGCAACGCCCCGGTCTATCTCACCGGCTACGGCGGGTTCAACATCAGCATGAGTCCCGCCTTCAGCCGATCGCTGCTGCTCTGGCTGGAGCACGGCGGAGTCGTCGCCATCCCGAACATCCGCGGAGGTGGCGAGTACGGTGAGGCCTGGCACCAGGGCGGCATGCTGGGCACCAAGCAGAACAGCTTCGACGATTTCATCGCGGCGGCCGAGTGGCTGATCCGCGAGCGCTATACCCGCGCCGAGCGTCTCGCGGTCGCCGGCGGCTCGAACGGTGGCCTCCTGATGGGCGCGGTCCTGACCCAGCGTCCCGACCTTGTCCGCGCGGTGCTGGTGCAGGTGCCGCTGCTCGACATGCTGCGCTATCATCTCTTTCTGATTGCGCGGCTGTGGATTCCCGAGTATGGCTCGCCCGACGATCCGGAGCAGTTTCGCTGGCTCCGGGCCTATTCGCCCTACCATCACGTGCGTGCCGGAACGAACTACCCCTCGGTGCTGCTGGCCACTGCCGAGAGCGACACCCGCGTGGACCCGATGCACGCACGCAAGATGACGGCTCGGCTGCAGGCGGCGACCGCATCACCGCATCCGATCCTGCTCCGGCTGGAATCGCGGGCCGGGCACGGCGCGGGAAAGCCGCTCGCCAAAGTGCTGGACGAGCTCACGGATACCTGGACGTTCGTCTTCAAGGAACTCGGAATCGAGGTCACCGCATGATCGGATGGGCAGCGTGAGCGCTGGGGCGGGGTACCGGCCGCGCTCGCCGGCATCGATGGTGAACGCGCGCGAGTGGGTGGCCGTGCTGCGGATCGTGGTGGGTCTCTATTTCGTGAAGTCGTTGATCACGAAGATGACCGTGGGCCTGCTTGGCGGGTTTCTTCCGTTCCCCGAGGTCACGCAGCGCTGGATCCACACCATGCCCAAGGTCGTGGCGAAGCAGGCGGCCGACAATCCGATCCTGTTCTTCAAGCACTTTCTCGAGGGCACCGTGCTCACGCATCCGGAGCTGTTCGCGCGGCTTACGGCCTGGGGCGAGACGGCCGTGGGGATCGGACTCACCCTCGGCCTGCTCACCGGACTCGCGTCGATCGTGGGGATGATGCTGGTGCTCAACTACGGGCTGGCGACGCAGTGGATGAGCCCGGGTCAGCAGGGCTTTCACCTCGTACTGTTCACGCTGATGCTGGCCTTCTTCTTCGCGCGCGCCGGCCGGACCTGGGGATTTGACCGTTGGTTCGCCGACCACCGCCCCAAGTCGCTTCTGAATCGACGCCCGCTGTCGTAACCGGAGACCACGGATGGTGTCCGCCGCCTCTACCTTGTCATCCGTGGACGCGCGCGCATTCCCCCCACGACACCATCCGCCTCACAGTGCGCATCGTCGGCGCTGTAGAGCAGGCAGAACACTCCATCCGCGTGCCATCGCTCGTACCACCGCTGCATGACGCCACGATCCTGCGCTGAGAACCGGGCCGAGGGGCGGCCGTCCGCGTATTCGGCGATGTGCGTGTGGACCGTCCCGCGCCACGCCGGCGGACCGCAGCGATCGATCGACGACTGGGCGGCGATGCCCATCGAGTCGGCGCCGTGCCCGGCCAGCGGGACGGCGTGGGTGACGAACACGGTGTCCTGCCGAACGTCGGCCGCGAGGCAGGCGACCCGCTCCTCGTGCGCGGCGTTGCTCTCGTCCCAGAGCACGCGGAGCGTGTGGCCGGCGTCGCGACTGAAGCGAAAGGTCGCGCCGGGTCTGGTGAGCGCACCCGAGGCGGTTGCCTGCGCCTGCGCGGGGGCGGGCACCAGCGCGAGCGCGCCGGACAGGAGTGCGGCCGCCGCCAGCGCCGAGCGGCAGCCGGACCGCATCAGTAGCGTCCGCTCGGGTAGATGCGGAGGCCGTTGACGCCGTCGATCTCGCAGTGCACCTGATCCCCGCCGAACACGAGGCAGAACACACCCTCAGTGCCCCAGCGCTGCCACCACATGCTCATCACTCCGCGGTCGGCACCCGAGAAGTTAGGGTACGGTCGCTGGCCGTCACGCAGAGCGACATGGGAGTGTACCGTGCCCTGCCAGTGCGGTGGCGCGCAGCTCTCGAGCGACGCGGTGGCCGAGATGGCGAGTGAGTCGTTCATGGTGGACTCGAGCGGCAGCACGCGGGTGATGCGGAGCGTATCGCCGTCGGTCGTCGCGGTCAGGCAGGCCGCCCGCTCGGCCCGTGCCGAGGTGCTGGCGGCCCAGAGCTGCCGGAGTCCGTCGCGCGCGCCCGCTTCGATGAGGAACTCGCCCGGCACCGGGTGCCGGCCGGCAAGGCCGAAGCCGGCGAGGAAAATGATCGACAGCGCGGCGAGCAGCCCGCCGCCTGCGCGGGTTACGCCGGTACGAGTCACGTCCCGAGCGTCACGCGGGCGAGCGTCCGATCGCTACACCCCACGGCAGCTTGCCGACCGGAATCTTCTTGATGACGGTCAGCGTGCCGGTATTCACCACCGACACGTCGTTGGACGGCCCGTTCGCGGTATAGAGCTTCCGGCCGTCGGACGAGAGCGCGATGCCCCACGGCCGGGTGCCCACCTTCACCGATCCAACGATCCGGCCGGTCGCCGCGTCGATCACTTCGACGGTGCCGCCACGTCCGGTGGAGACGAACACCCGCTTGCCGTCGTCGGTGACCCGGACGCCCATCGGCCGCGCGTCCTTGGGCATGCGGATCACCTGAACCACCTTGTGGGTCGGCACGTCGATCACCGACACGGTGCCGCCCATCTCCGCGGTCGCGTAGGCCCGCTTGCCGTCGGGCGTGAAGGCGAGATCGCGGGGGCGCTTGTCGACATTGATCGCCGCGACCTGACGGCCGGTCGTGGCGTCCATCACGTGCAGCGAGTGGTCGCTCTCCGCCGTCACGTACACGTGCTTGCCGTCGGGACTGATGCGCACGCCTTCGGGCTCCGCACCGACCGTGACCGTGGTGTCGATCGAGCCGCTCTTCACGTCCACGATGGACGCGGTCCCCGCATCCTCGTTGGCGATGTAGAGCCGGCTGCCGTCCCCGGTGATGTCGAACTGCTCGGGATCGGATCCGCCCGGCAGCACCCGCGTCACCTTGCGCGCGCGCACGTCGACCTCGGCGATACCGTCCTTGCTCTTGTCGACCTTGAGCTTCTCGCACTCGGCATCGGGCATGGTCGGCGGGCACTTGGGCGATCCGCTGAGCGCCACGTACACCGTGCGCCCGTCGGGACTCACCTTCACGCCGCGGGGCCGGGTCCCGACGGGAATCGTCGCCACCACGCTGTCGTTCGCCACGGCGATGACGGTGAGCTCCTGCGAATCCTCGTTGGTCACGTAGGCGAGCTCGCCGTCGGGGAGAGGCGTGGCGGAGACGGTGGACCCGGTTCCGGAATCGGCGCCACCCGCGGCCGGTCGCGAGTCCCTGTCGCCCCCGCCACAGGCCGCGAGTACGGCTCCGGCGAGCGCGATGGACGAAACTGGGAGCGGCTTATTTCGCATCGAAGGTCGCCTTGTCACGGTTGCGGGCCTGGTCCAGACCCTGGAGACCCGCGAGGCCGGTGGCACCGGTGAAGATCGCACCCTCGAGATTGGCCTTCGACAGCTTCACGCCCGCCAGATCCGCTCGGCTGAAATCGGTGTCGATGAGATCGGCGTTTCGGAGATCCGCGCCGGCAAGATGGGCCCCCACGAGTATCGCGTGGGAGAAATCCGCCTTGTAGAGATTGGCGCCGGTCAGATCGGCACCGGTGAGGTCGGCGCTGACGAACGTCGCGCGCA
>JACDDX010000190.1 GCA_013816685.1 Gemmatimonadales bacterium | reverse complement strand
CAAGAGGTGCTGGTCGAGGACGCGGCCGAGGTACTCGATCACGGCTCGGTCGTGATCGCCGCGATCACGAGCTGCACCAACACCTCGAACCCGTCGGTCATGATCGCGGCGGGACTGGTCGCCAAGCGGGCGGTGGAGCTCGGGCTCGAGCGCAAACCCTGGGTGAAGAGCTCGCTCGCCCCGGGCTCCAAGGTCGTGGCCGACTACTACGATCGCGCCGGCCTCACGCCCTTTCTCGACCGGCTGGGCTTCAACATCGTCGGCTTCGGCTGCACGACGTGCATCGGCAACTCAGGGCCGCTGCCGGCCGAGATCAGCGACGCGATCCAGCGCGGCAGTCTGGTGGCGGTGTCGGTGCTCTCCGGCAATCGGAACTTCGAAGGCCGGATCAACTCGGACGTGCGGGCGAACTATCTGATGTCGCCGCCGCTGGTCGTGGCGTACGCACTGGCCGGACGGATGGATGTGGACCTGGTCGAGGAGCCGCTGGGGTTCGGTACCAACGGAAGGCCGGTGTATCTCCGCGACGTGTGGCCCACGGCAAGAGAGGTGGCCGACGTGCTGGGCAACGCGATCCAATCGGAGATGTTCACCAGTCGATATCGCGCGGTGTTCGAGGGCGACGACCGCTGGCGCTCCATGGACGCGCCGGATGGCGACCGCTTCGCGTGGGCGTCCGATTCGACGTACGTGCGGCGGGCCCCCTACTTCGACGGCATGACGAAGGAGGTGCCGACGACGGTCTTCGATGTTCGTGGCGCACGGGTGCTGGCCGTGCTCGGCGATAGCGTCACCACCGACCATATCTCGCCCGCGGGCAGCATCAAGAAGGACTCGCCGGCCGGCCGTTACCTGGTGGAGCACGGCGTCGGCCCCGCCGACTTCAACTCCTACGGATCGCGCCGCGGCAACCACGAGGTCATGATCCGCGGCACCTTCGCCAATACCCGGATCAGGAACCTGCTGGTGCCCGGGACCGAGGGTGGCGTGACGACATACCTTCCGACCGGCGAGGTGATGCCGATCTACGATGCCGCCATGCGGTACCAGGCAGAGGGCACGCCGCTGGTGATTCTGGCGGGAAAGGAATACGGCTCCGGGTCGAGCCGCGACTGGGCCGCGAAAGGACCGGCGCTTCAGGGCATCCGGGCGGCGATCGCCGAAAGCTACGAGCGGATCCATCGTTCGAACCTCGTCGGGATGGGAGTGCTCCCGCTCCAGTTTCCCGCAGGCGCGTCCATCACCTCGCTGGGCCTCACCGGGCACGAGACGTTCGAGATCACCGGTGTGGAACAGGTGCTCTCGGGCCGGGCAGGTCGCGCGGTAACGGTGCGGGCGAGCGGCGGGGCGGGCGCGCCCGTCACCTTCGAGGCGGTGGTCCGGATCGATACCCCGCAGGAGGTGCTGTACTACCGGAACGGCGGCATCCTTCAATTCGTGCTGCGGCAGTTGCTGTGGGGACGGCAGCAGGCTGGATCGGCGCTGCCGGACCAGGAGCTGGTCGAGCTTCCCGCCCGCACTCAGCCGTCGTCCGACAAGGTGGCCGAGGGGTCGTTCGAAAGCTTCCCCGCCAGCGATCCGCCGGCGTACTGAGGGGCGGATCCGGGAGACGATCGCATGCCCGTGCAGGCGCGAGTCAAGTCCGAGCATCAGCGCAAGTATCCGGAGCTGGAGTCCAGCTCCTGGTACGACGTGACACCGATTTTTCCGGGAGTGACGCAGCGGATGGTGAACATGGCGGGCGACCGGCTCGCGCGCCTCACCACGCCGCGCGGCTTCCTCATCCTCAGGGCGGATCACCTCGACTTCCGGCCCGCGCCCGATAACCCTACCGCCTGACGACGGTGCAGCCCACCCGGCTCGGGTGGTCCACCACGAGCGCGCGCGCCGGTACCGACCGGATCGTCCACAGCAGCGCCACGTCCCCACCCGCCAGCGCCAGCATCACGAACGCCCACACGGCGAGCGGCCCCGAGCCGATCAGGACGGCCAGCGCAGCCGGCATGAGGCCGAGGGCGACTGCGGGGAGCAGCGTGGCGATCCGATAGCTGGCGGCGGTGACCGGCGCGGAGCAGGAGGCGAAGGGCGTGAGCGTTCGGCGGTTGAGCCCGATCCGGACGGCGGATCGGGGCGCTCGGCCCGCGAGCCGAAAACCCGCGGCATGGCAGAGCTCGTGGACGAGGATGCCGGCAGCGACGGCCGGGAGGCTCCGGATCAGCGGAATCGCAAAGGCGTCGGCCAGGGGCGCGGGGCCCCAGCGTGCGGAGAACGGGAAGTAGACCATCGCGCCGGCGACGGGGAGCCAGAGCAGCGCGAGCAGGTTGGCGTGGGCCACCGACATCGTCCGTTCGAGCGGGGCGGCATCGACCTCCGGGATCACGGACAGCTTCGGTCGAGCGCTCCGTCGATCGCCTCGAAGGACACGTCGAGGAGCAGGTCGTAGAGCGCCTGGCGCAGCCGTTCGACCGCGGCTCCCTCGCGCATCGGGTCGAGGCCCAGCGCAACGATGCCGCCGCAGTACCCCTCCACTTCGTAGGCCAGCCGAAGCTGCGGATCGTGCTCGATGACCCGAAGCCGGGCGACGCAATCGGTGGCGAGCTGGCGGCGGTGGAC
Source organism: Gemmatimonadales bacterium (assembly GCA_013816685.1). Taxonomy (GTDB): domain Bacteria; phylum Gemmatimonadota; class Gemmatimonadetes; order Gemmatimonadales; family GWC2-71-9; genus JACDDX01. The sequence goes on along the minus strand of JACDDX010000190.1, from coordinate 1,548 downwards.
CGCCTCGTGGGCTTCGGTTTCCACGCGGCTGATCGAGTCGAGATAGGGATCGATGGTGCTCACGGGCCGCCCGGCGACGCAGCGGGTCATGCCGAGGTAGCCGTGCGGCAAGTCGGCGGGTCGCGCGGCGAGCGGCGCCTGTGCCTGCGCTGGCTCTGTACTCACCAGGTGGCCGATCAGTCCGATCAGAACCAGCACCATCCGGCTCACGTCGGTTCGCAACCTCCGTGACTTCGGTGCGCGTCGGCGTCGGCGCTCTCCTGCACGCGCTCCCGCGCGCGCACGATGCCGCAGCTGCCGCGGAGGTGAGGCTGACTGATCGGGCATTCTCGCGCCGGCTTGTGAGTCACCATGCTCCCGTTCGCGATCGGAGTGTCGGTCATGCCCACGCCTCCTTTCCGGGAGCGCGGAGCCTAGGGACGGTCGCTGCTGCGGGTTCGGCCGTCCGGCAGATCGCCCGGCCTTGGAGATACGCCACGGAACTCGAAGTGTTCCTCATCGAGCATGCGACCGCGAAGCACCATCGACGAGCGCTCCTGCCCGAGAAGCAGATGGGCGACACGGCGATCGAGGAGTGCTCCCACGGGCTGCCACTCGTCCGGAGCGACGCCGGGATACAGCGCCGCAAACTCGGGCTTGAGACGGGTCTCACGCATCGTCTAACGTGACGTGGTCGTATCGGGCTGGACGCTGGTGGTGTCGGGCAGGGTGTCGCCCTGCATCTGGTTGATGGTGCCGGCGGCATCGAGCGTGTCGTGGATGGTGGCGGCCGCACTGTCGCTGGCGTTGGCGGCCGGGCGGGGCGCACCGGCGGAACCGGAGTTCGAAGCACAGGCCAGGCAGATCAGCATCGAGGCGAACAGCAGTGGTCGCATACACGCTCCGCAGTGGGGGCCCGCATGGTGCCTCCCGTTGGCGGAGGCGGGTATGGAGAAGGTAGCGGCGGGCTGCGTGGGCGCCAAACGCGTGGCACGCTCAGACAAGCGCGCGGCACGCTCAGACGGGGAAGGTGAGCGACCGCCCGCCGTCCCATTCGACCACCCAGACCCGGCTGCCCAACCGCTCCTCGAGCCGCACATCGCGGACGTTCGCCCCGCGCTCACGCACCATCCGCACGAAATTGCGGACCGGCTGGGGCCAGGCGGCCGGGCCGGGGCTCTGCCGTCCGGCGCGCTTGCGCCGATGGCGGAGGTATCCCAGCACCGACGCCACGGCCACGCCGACGGCGGCGAAGCCGGCGGCCTTGCGCCTGCGGCTCACGACGCGCGGCTGATCATCGGGACCGCGGGCGGGTGCGGCGCGGGTCGGCACCCGAATCGCTCAGGCGGGAGGCTTCGGTCGGCAGCCCCTCGGGACGAGGCGACTGTCCGCGGAAGTCGAAGTGATCATCGCGCAGGAGTCGCTCGCCGCTGATCACCGATCCCTTGGCCGGGTCGCCGTACAGCATGGCGGCCACCTGGCGCAGCAGCAGTTCGACCGGGTGCCAGGTGTCCGGATCGATCTCGGGATAGACGTAGGCGAGCTCGGCCTTGAGGCGGGCCTCCCGCC
>JACDDX010000003.1 GCA_013816685.1 Gemmatimonadales bacterium | reverse complement strand
CCGACCCGCTCGAACTCGCGCTCCTGCAGCACCCGGAGCAGCTTGGCCTGCGCCGCCGGGCTCAGCTCGCCGACTTCGTCGAGAAACAGGGTACCGCCGTGGGCCAGCTCGAAGCGGCCGCGCTTGCACAACAGCGCTCCAGTGAAGGCGCCCCGTTCATGCCCGAAGAGCTCGGACTCGAGCAGCGTCTCGGGTAGAGCGGCGCAGTTGACGCGCACGAACGGCCGCGCGGCGCGGGGCGAGTTGTGGTGCAGCGCGTGGGCGATGAGCTCCTTGCCGGTGCCGGACTCGCCCCGGATGACGACCGTCGTGTTGGTGCCCGCGACCTGTGCAACCTGGTGGTAGACCTGGCGCATGGGCCCGCTGCTGCCAACGACGTTCGCCAGTTCATAGCGCTGGTGCAGCTCCTGGCGAAGCTGGGTGTTCTCATCCACCAGCCGCCGCCGCTCGGCCTCGAGCAGCCGTTGAATCCGGAACGACTGCGAAATCATCGAGGCGACGACGCGCAGGAATTTGAGCATCCGCTCGTGGTCGCGATCCGTCCGGTGGCGGCAGTCGAGGGTGAGCGCCCCGATCGGCCGGCGGTGCAGCATGACCGGCACGCCATATACGACGCCCTCCTCACTCACCCCACGGTAGCATCGGTAACCTACTGATACACTGGGAATGCACCGCGTATCGAGCGGCGCTGGCTGGGGCGGCGGGTCGTACTTCCGCCAACGATCGAACTGACAGGTCCGTTCCACTGCCGCGACTCGAACCCTTCACCTGCTATTTGGCCACCGCTGTCTGCACGCCGAGCCTGATCCACCGCTGCGCCCCCGCAATCGGCAGGGTGAGTGCCTTGCCGAGCATGAACGGCAGGAAATCACCTTCCAGGTCGCCGGCCAGTGAGCGTCCATTCCGCTCCTGCCGACCCAGCCACCACAACACGTATGGGTCGAGTGTTCCCTTGCTCGACTGCCGCACGACCTGCCAACCGGCGGCCTGCAGCAGTGCGCGGAGGGTGACCGGCGTGTACATCGCGGTGTGTCGGGGAGTGTGGTACCCGGCCCAGGCCGGACCATGAAGGCGACGTGTGAGTGAATCGTGGTCCGGCACTTCGATGACCAGCGCGCCGCCGGGGGCACTGAGCGCGCGGAGCCGCCGCAGCGTATCGAGTGGCGCGTAGTCATGCTCCAGGGCGTGCCACATCGTGATCAGATCGAAGCGCCCGTCGAGCTGAACGTCGCGCAGTTCACCCTGGTGCAATGACAGATTGACCCGAGCCCACCGGGCCGAGTCTCCGATCCAGCCGGCGTCGGTCACGTCGATGCCGTCCCCAACGGCGCCTGTCGCGTCAACCAGCGCCGCCAGAAAGGAGGGTCGGCCGCAGCCGAGATCGAGCACTTTGGAGCCGGCGCGGAGCTCCACCGCCTCACGGGCAAGGCGCACGCGGGCACGGTCGGTGGAGCGCTGTCCCCGCGCCGCCACCGGCGCATAGCGGCCCCACGCCGATTCGCCGCGATGCGGGAGGTAATCCGCGTCGTAGAACCGCGCCAGATCGACGCTGACGACTCGCGGATTGAGGTAGACGAGATCGCAGCGGGCGCAGCGCACGATCCGGAATCGCTGGCCGCCCGGCCGGTGCTCCACCATCTGGGCCGGAGCATCGAAGAGAGGGAGGGGATCGTCCGCGCCGCACAACAGACATGGCACGGGCTCGGTCCGGGCGATCGAGATCGCTAGGCGCGCTTTCGTGTCGTCCGCGCGGAGCTGGAGCGTTTGGCTGTGGAGCGTTTCGCAGTCGATCCCTTGGTCGCTCCCTTGGCCGTCTTCCGCTTCCGGGTGGCGGCCCCCTTCTCCGCGGACGCTGACCGGCTCGCCTTCGGACGCGTGGCCGACGCGCGATCACCCTTCTTCCCGCCCTTTTTGGCGGGTCCCTTGTTGATCTGCTTCCCGCGTCCCCCTCCCGACTTCTTGCCCCCGCCCGACGTAGCGTTCTCGGTGGCCCACGCACGGCGCTCGGCTTCGTCACGCGGTACGCCGCGCTTGACGTAGCCTTCTTCGATGTGCTCGGCCTGGCGCTTCTGTTTCGACGTATAGGCCGATTTGTCTCCTCGTGGCATCTGCGTCTCCGAAGTGAGAGTCACCTGCTCACTGTCCGGCGTGCTCAGCCAGCGCGGTACACGGACAGGCGGGTGGAACGGGCCAGAGGCCCGTTCCCAGCGAGATCGAAGCAGAAGGGGGAAGTGATGGGAGCAACAGTGAAAGCAGCAGGTCGTACGGCTCGTCCGTGCCGCAGAGCCGAGGGCTCCGGGCGATTTCGGGCGTCTCGCAAGGCGCCATACATCCATGCTCTCACTGAGGATGCAAATTATCCCGCTACCACCCCACTGCTGTGCGATGGGTCACACGAAAATCCCTCTTGCCGTCGTTCCGCCGAGGGGCAACGTTTCGCCCATGATCGACCATCTTCGGCACCACCGTTCGCAAAGAGGGGCCGGCCTGATGCGGCGGCTCGCCCTCCTCATCCTGACGCTCTTTCCGATCGCGCTCGCGGCTCAGACACCGGACGAAGACGAGGAGCCGCTCGCCCCCTGGCGGCTCAGCTATTTCCCCTACATCACCGGCGGCGTGAACGACGCGCCAGTCATCGCCGCACGCATCCGCTACTGGCAGCCGGCCGGCTACGAGGACCGGGTCACCGCGAACGCCTCGCTCGACGCTGGCGCGGGCATCGCGCCGAAGGGCAGTCGGTACCTCGGGGTGCAGTTCCGGGCGCCACAGCTCGTCAGGGACTGGCGGTTCACCGCCGCCGGCCTGGCGAGCCGGGACGCCCGGCTCGGGTACTACGGACTGGGAAATACGGTCCAGAAGAACGATGACCTTGCCACCGACGCGCACCCGTTTCTCTACCGCGTGGGCCGCACCGTGTACCGGGGCCAGGCTGAGGCGACCCGGCGTCTCAAGGGTCCGCTGCAGGTCGGGCTGATGCTGGGCGTCGAGTCGGCGCGGTTCTCCTCCCTGCCGGGGCCGTCTGTCTTCGACTCCACCTTCGGGAGCCGGCTCAGCCAGACCGATGCCTCGGCCCGGGTGGCATTGATTTACGACTCCCGGGACAACGAGTTCAACACTCACCAGGGATTACTGCTGGAGACCGGCGCGCAGGTCGGGAGCGGGGGCGGTGACTACACTCGGCTCTATAGCGTACTGCGAGGCTATCTGACGGTACGCGAGGGAACGGTGCTCGCCGCGCGCCTGGCGGCATCGGGCATGGGCGGGAGTCCGCCGCTCGCCGCCCGTTTCGTCATTCCCTCATGGGAATATCCGATCCAGGTGCTGGGCGGGCAGTACTCGCACCGTGCCATCGACACGGGGCGGCTCGCCGGCCGGCACGTGCTGCTGGGCAACTTCGAGGTCCGCCACGACCTGCTGCCGTTCGGCGATCTGGGGGCGGTCTCGCTGATCGGCTTCCTTGACGCCGGGCGGGTGTTCGAGGGGGAATCGTTCCGGCTGACCACCGACGATCTGGCCGTCGGTGGCGGTGGGGGCATCGCGCTGCGGATCCTTCGCTCCACGATCTTCACCTTCAACTTCGCGGGCGGGCCCGACGGCTTCAACTTTTCGGTGGGGAACGGCTGGATGTTCTAGACCGGCGCCGCGGCCGCCTCAGGGGCCTGGGTCGCCGGCAGCCCGGCCATCGCCAGCACCTCACGCAGCGTGCTTTCCCCGCGATCGCGCGCGTACCACTGCCGCACCTTGGGATAGAGCTCGGCCTTCGGTGTCGTCGCGCGATTGGCCATCACCCACGCCTGCAGCACCGCCGGCCGCGGACCCCAGTGGCCGATCTGGCGGCCCTGATCGTTGAGCGCGATGACGATCGGGATGGAGCGGGAGCTGTTGGTGAGATAGCGGTCCATCAGGTCCGGGTGCTGATCGCGCAACACGACGCGGAGCTCGAGTCCGGGCGCTGCCTCGGCGAGCCGGGCGATGAGCGGCACGGTGTTCGAGGCGTCGCCGCACCAGTCCTCGGCGATGACGAGCAGCCGGCGGCCGGCACCGGGCGGCACCGCCGCGATCGCCCACGCCGGTACCCGGGCGATCTTGTGAATGCCTTCCCAGAGTCCGCGATGCTTGACGTCGCTCGCATCGACGAACGCCGAAAAGGTGAGCGCGTCGGCCCAGAGTCGTTCGAAGTCAGTCATGGGGGCGTAACGCGCGGCGGCGCATCAAAGTTCCTCTATCCGTACACCCCGTCTGGCGAGCTCGTCGACATACAGCCGGAACGGCACCACCTCGTCGGGCGTGTGGACCCCCTTCTCCGCGATCCTGCCGTCGGCCTGCATCTGACCCGTTAGCGACAGGGAATAGCCAGTCGTCCGCATCATCGCGCTGATCCCGTGCTCGGCATCGTAGTAATCGAGGAGCCGAAAGGTGATCGTCGAGCGGCGGCCGTCCCTCTGCCCGGCGACTTCGACCTGGAGCGCCACGAGGTCGCGGCCCCGCGGCTTGTGCAGCTTGGGATGCACCGCGGCGATGAAGAGATCGCGGGGGACGACGGCCTGGCCCTTCACCGTCACCGGCCGGCTGTCGAGGAGCCCCAGTTCGCGGATGGGGCGCATGACGGCAGCGTGTCCCGGATACCGCAGGGTCTTGTATTCCATGACCTCGATCCGGCCTTCGTATGCGAACGGCAGAGTACTGATGCCGCCTCCCGTGTGAAAGGCCTCGAGCGTGCCGACCGGGGCCGGAAACTCGACCGGCTCGAGCTCGCTCAGCGCGTCGACCTGCACCGGCTTCCCGCCGCGGAGAACCCAGGACGGCGTGGTGTAGTAGTCCAGCGCGCCTTCGAGTGAGTAGACGATCTGGTAGTTGAGAGGGGGCTCGGGATTCTGGGGCAGGCCGCCGACGAAGATCTTGACGCGCTCGGCCGTGTCGAGGCGCCGGATCCCTTCGGCGGCCAGAATATTCACCATCCCCGGGGCGAGTCCGCAGTCAGGAACGACCGAAACGCCGGTCGCGACGGCGCGCTCATGCAGCCGTTTCTGTTCCAGCACGATCTCGGTGTTGCCGCCCAGGTCGGCGAAATGGCAGCCGGACTCGACCGCGGCGCGCGCCATGGGCCCGTTGAAGTAATAGGGAATCGCGCTCATGACCGCGTCGTGGCCCTGCATCGTCTCGAGCACCGCGGCCGAGTCGGTCACGTCGAGCCGGACCGCCCGGAGCCGGTCTCCCCAGGCCCCGCCCGACAGAAACGCCGGCAGATCATCGGGGCGCAGATCGGCCAGCGTGACGGTGGCGACGGCCGGATTCTGGAGGAGATCGTAGGTGCAGGCGCAGCCCTGCAGCCCGGCACCGAGGACCAGCATCTTCATACATGACCCCATGAGGGAGGAAGGGACGGGAGACGGCCTCCCGGGCGCAGCCGCCAAACATAGGTGGGCGGACAGCCGCCCCTCAATACTGGCACGCCGCCCGCACGACGCTCTGCCCGCAGGCACGCGTTGACTCGGCGGAGGATTTCGCAAAGGTTCCAGCCATGAATCGCGACCAGCGCATCGCCGACTTGACCGAGCTGCTCACCCAGCTCGGCGCCCCGGACCCCGCCGCGTGGGCCCGCTCCGAAGTGGAAGAGGAGCTGCCCCAGCTCGCCCGCTACCTGTTTCTCACCCATGCATGGCGCCACGTCGTGGACGAGGGCGACGAGAGCTGGATCGACGCCTGGCTCGAGGAGGCCGAGCGTCAGCCCCGAGCGCCGGGCGCGGCCATCGGCCCCGCGCTTCGGCGTCTCCTGGCCGGGGGCGCGGCGCGGAGCGACCTCACCGACCTCGTGCGGGTGATGCAGTACAGCGTGCTCTTCAACCTCTGCCTGCTGGTGGACGATCCGCCGCCCGCGATCGAGACGATCAGCGGTCAGCAGTGGGCGCTGGTGGAGGTGGACCAGGAGGGAACGGTGGGCCGGCACATCGCGGGGCTGCACGACTCGCTGCTGGAGACCGATCCGACCGGACGCGAGATGCGCCCCCAGTCCGAAGACGATGGTGCGCTGCCGTGAGTCGTGACGTCGCCCTGGTGGGCCGCCGCACCGGGCGGCGCATCGCGCTGGCGATCGCAGTCGTGGCGCTGGGGACGGCGGCGGTAGGCGGCTGGCGCGCGAGGATGCCGGAGCTGCGGGTGTACGACGGCCTCTGGATGCTGCTGTGGGCGACCGTAGCCGTGGGTCTCACCGGCGCGCTCGTATGGCACTGGCCGAGGGAGCGCTCGCTGCCCATCATCGCGACGGCGGCGATCGCGGGGTGCTGGTTGCCAATCGTGGTCTCCGCATCGACGCACCGGATGCCGCTGACTGCGCGGCTTCGCGGCTCCTGGCTGCTGGGCGGTGCCGACGTCGTCGGTATCACCGTCCCGATCGGCTTCGTCTGTCTCTGGCTCGCGCTGCGAGAGCACCGGCCGACCGCAGTAGATTCCTCGCCATGACCGATGCTCAGCAGCCGATCGCCGCCGGGAGTGCGCCAGCGACCGGCATCCGGCCGTTCTGGATCGTCGCCCTCATTTTCGGGATGCCGCTCGTCCTCGGCGTCTTCCATCTCTTCTTCCTCGGCATCGTCGCGGTGCGATCCGACTACGCATGGGCGGAGATGGACTGGAATGGCGATGGTCGCACGACGGTGCGCGAGGCACTGGCGACGGCGGACGTGATCGAGCGGCCGTACGCGGCAGGGCGGCAGGACTGTGTCGAGCTGTTGTGGGCGAGGACGGGGAAGCGGATCCGGATCGAGTGCCCCACCACGGGCGGAACCGCGGCGCAGCCGAGCGCGCTGGTCGATCGGGCGCGTTAGCGGTCGGGCGCGTTAGCGGTCGGGCGCTAGTCGATCGGAATTTGTGGCGCGGGCGCCGTGCGGGCGATGGATTGCGATTGCGTCTCGGGCGGGTTGTGGTCCCCGGGCCAGGTGGCCCAGGTCAGCGGGCAGCCACTGCCGAACGGCGGCGTCGGATGGCCGCCGCGCTGCAGCAGCTCGTGCAGCATCTCATGGCGCACCACCATCTCGTTCATCGTCCAGTCTTGGGCGAGAAAGATCTCGTGACTGGACGACCAATGCCCCGCGCACTGTCCGCTCGGGCACTGAAAGCTGTGACCCGCCACCACCTGCCAGCGTACCCGATCGAAGTCGCCGCTGAGACCGGAGCACGATTCGGTGCGTGACCACCAAGTCCGGTAGAGCGACGGTGGATCCATGGGCTCGTCGCCCGCCGGATCGTACCGGCAGGCACTCAGGAGCCATGGCACCATGGCGAGGAGGAGATACGCAGGGAGGCGACGCACGGCCCGGCGCAGGGGCAATGGGTATGCCGCCGACGGTTGGGCGCGTAAGCGCTTGTGCGTGCGCGTGTAGGGCCGGCCACGCGGCGCCGCATGCCCGATGTCAGTCGCAAGTTGCCAGACGGTGGGGCGACATGGCCCCGCGGATATGTCGAGCGGCTCGCGTATGAGCCGCTCGCGCAGGAGCGGCTCGCCTGCGTCGCGCGCGACATCCACCCGGATTCTCTCGGCCGTGGTGCTGCTCGCCGGGCTCGCGCTCGCGGTCGCCGCCGCGCGCTGGTTCATCCGGCGGGCGACCTGGTTCACCGACCGGGAGCGCGTCACCCAGGCGGTCGTGGTGCAGCGGACCCGCGACGTCGCGCGGCTGGTCACCAGCGAGACGACGCTCCGCGACGTGCTGGTCTACGAGAACAGCCGTTACGGCTCGACCAAGCGTGCGCTCGTGGTGGTGACCGGGCGAGTGCTGGCCGGAATCGATCTCACGGGAGGCGCCGACGTGCGAGTGGATGAAGCCGCACGCCGGATTCACGTGTCGCTGCCACAGGCCCGCGTGCTGGGCGTCGAGGTGACCGACCTCCGGACGTACGATGAACGGAGCGGGCTCTGGAATCCCTTCCGTCCCGCCGATCGGGATTCGATTTTCCGCAGGGCGCGGGCGCAGCTCGTCACGACCGCTGGCGAGCTCGAGACCGCACGGCGGGCGGAGACGAGCGCCCGCCGGCTGCTGACGTCGCTGCTCACGACCGATGGCTACACGGTGGAGGTCACGGTGCGCGGCCGAATGCCCTCAGCGTCCGACTCTGCCGCCGACTCGCCGTTCTCATCTCATCTTTTACCCGACACGGAGTGACCTGCATGGCCGAGCCTATGACGATCGCGGTTGCCGGCGCCACCGGAGCGCAGGGCGGCGGACTGGTGCGCGCGATTCTGAACGATCCCGAGCGCCGCTTCCGGGCGCGCGCACTGACCCGCGACGTGGCGTCGCCCAAGGCGCGCGCGCTGGCCGAAGCGGGTGCCGACGTCGTCGCCGCCGACGTGGACGATCCCGCCAGCATCGAACGCGCCTTTGCCGGCGCGTACGGCGCCTTCTGCGTCACCTTCTTCTGGGATCACATGTCGCCCGAGCGCGAGGGCGCGCAGGCCGCGGCGCTGGCTCGCGGGGCGAAGGCGGCGGGCGTCCGCCACGCGATCTGGTCCACGCTCGAGGATACGCGGACGCTGGTCCCGCTCGACGACCCGCGGATGCCGACGCTGCAGGGGAAGTGGAAGGTGCCGCATTTCGACGCGAAAGGAGAGACCGATCAGCTGTTCACCACGCTTGGTGTGCCCACCACCTTTCTGCTCACCTCCTTTTACTGGGACAACTTCATCTACTTCGGCTCCGGTCCCAAACGTGGTCCCGACGGCACGCTCGCGCTCATCATGCCGATGGCTGACGCGAAGCTGCCAGGCATTGCCGCGGAGGACATCGGGCGCTGCGCATTCGGGATTTTTCAGCGGGGCGAGGAGCTGATCGGCAGGCGGGTCGGTATCGCGGGCGAGCATCTGAGCGGCGCGGAGATGGCGGCGAAACTGACGCGCGCGCTGGCTCAGCCGGTCAGCTATAACGACGTGCCGGCCGACGTCTATCGCTCGTTCGGCTTTCCGGGCGCGGACGACATCGGCAACATGTTCCAGTTCAATCGCGACTTCACCCGCGAGTTCCGGACACCGCGCGACGTCGCCTTCGCGCGGTCGCTCAACCCGGCGCTGCAGGACTTCGACGCCTGGCTGGCGGCGAACAAGGACAAGATTCCTCTCGACTGACGGCTGCAGGGATCAGCGCGTGAACTGCGCGGGTGGGCTGAAGAAGGTGACCGCGCGCGGATGGCGGATCCGCTCCCGCCACTCGAGGGCCCGCGGACGACCGGGGCCAAGCGGACGGATCTCGAGCGCCGATCCACGAAAGAAGGCGACCGAGTCGCGTCCCCAGCGCACCGGTCCGTGCGCGTCGCTCACCAGGGGCGCAGTGGCGCCGTTGCGCCCCTCGGTGCAGAGCGCCGTGCCGCCGTCGCACGGCACCACCCGCGCAAAGACCGGGTCGCCGAGGAGCACGGCGAGCGCCGAGTCGGCAGCGGCCCTACGCCCGACAGGCACCGGCGCCGCGCGGCCGCCCTGAAACGGCGTCTCGGCACGATACAGCCCGCCGGCCGAGCGGATCACCAGCGATCCGTCGCCGCTCCAGCCGACGGCGGCTGGAATGCCGGCCCGCTTCGGCAACACGATCTCGCGCTCGTATCCGCTCCGAAGATCCATCACCCACACCGTCGCCGGCGTCGAATCCACGAGCGACAGCGCACGCAGAAACGCGACACCGTCTCCATCGGGAGCAAGTGCCGGCGCCAGCTCGGACACGGCACTGTAGGTGAGGGGGACGACCGGCTCTCCCCCGGGACCGCTGGCGTAGAGGTCGCTGCCGGTCGCTGGTCCGCCGACCAGTATCGCGTACGGCTCCTGACCCACCTCGAGCTGCCCGCGGAGCGGCGGCAGGGCGCCGTCGCATCCGGCCCCGAGCGCGGTGACCAGGAGCGCGGTGGCGAGCAGCGCGACGGCGCAGCCCGCGGTGCGGGGGTTCAGCCGCGAACGGCCCGTCCGCTCACTTCCCGAGCCGCGCCGTGAGGAACTGCATGATGCGGGTCCACGCCCGTTCGACCTGCGGGCCGTCGGAGCCCTGGCGGCCGGGCTTGAGGAAGCCGTGGCCGGTGCCGGGATACTGCTCGTAGTTGAAGGTCTTGCCGTCCGACTTCATGGCGCCGGCCACCATGGCGAGCGACGCGTTGATGCGCTCGTCGTTCTCGCCGTAGACGCCGAGCACCGGGGCGGCGATCCGGTGCATGTCGGCGGTGTCGGGCGGCGGGCCGTAGCAGACGACCGCGGCGCGGAGATTCGGGTTGTCGGTCGCGTAGCGGAAGCTCTGGCCGCCGCCCCAGCAGAAGCCGATGACGCCGATATGGTCGCGCTGCACGGCGGGGAGCGCGTTCACGTACCGGTAGGCAGCGTCGAGATCCGCGGTAACCCGCTCCGGTTCCAGGTCGCCGACGAGGGCACGGGCGGAATCCTCGTCCGCCGGCGTCATGCCGTGCTTGCTCGAGAGCAGGTCGGGCAGAATGGCGACGTAGCCCGCCTTCGCCAGCCGGTCGGCCACGGTCGGCTCCCACTTCGTCAGGCCGAAGATCTCGTGGATGACGATCATTGCCGGAGCCCGGGTCTTCCGTTCCGGATAGGCCACGTACGCCCGTATCGTTTCGGCACCACGCTTGATCTTCACCCACTCGCCGTGGGTCGTCACCAGATCGAGTCTGACCGGGCCCGGTCCGCGGGCCGGTCCCCGGGTCCAGGCGATGGCGCCGAGCGCCCCCAACGCAAGTGAGAGAGTCGCCACCAGGACGTAGGTGACCGCACCGGAACGGCGCGACCGGCGACTCATCGGAGGCTCCAGAATTCAACCCGGTTCTCCATCAGCAGCGGGACCCCGACGACCTGCGTCTTCGGATTGATGTCGATGTCGGCCGGGGACGGCACCGGCCGCGCGATCTGCCGCGCGCCGCCGTGCTGCATCACGAACAGGCTGGAGTCGGTCCAACTGGTGGAGAGGATTCGGCCATCGGCGAGGCTGAGCACACCGTCCTGTTGCCCGGGACCGGCGCCCAGCGGTTGCGGCGCCTTTGCACCCGGCGCCCAGCTCAGGATGTTGGTGCCCATGAACGGTACAATGATGAAGCGCTTCTTCGCCGCGTCCCACGCGATGCCATTGGGTCCGCTGAGCGCGGCTGACGTCAGCGCAACGGTCGCCTTGCGGCCGGCGATCCGGAAAATCTGGTCGGGGCCCGGATGCTCGAACTTGTCGTTCACGCCGGTGTCGGTCATGTACACGCCATCGGGGCCGGCGGCCGCGCCGTTGAGAAAGCGCGCCTTCGTCGGCATGGTCACGGTCGCGATCGGCGCGCCGGTGCGCTTGTTGAAGGCGCGCGCCACGTCGAGGTCGGCGACCCAGAGTGTGTCGCCGACCGTCGCCATCCCCTTGGGCGCATTCAGCGTCACGCCCTTCCTGCCGCTCTGGATGAACTTCTTCGTTTCGATGGAGCCGTCGGATTTGAGCCGGCTGATGTAGCCGTTCCCGTCCTTGGCGGACGGCGTCCCGTTGACGTTGGCGACGAACCAGACGTCGAGGTCGGCGTCGTACTCGATCGCTTCGGGTGCGTCGAATCCCCGGGTTACGGCGACCTGCCGGGCGCCCGCACCGCTGCCGCCGACCGCGACACCGGTGTCGCCAGCGGTCCCCGCGGCCGAGTCCGTGGTCGTGGCTGTGTCAGCGGGTGGCTTCTTGTCGCCGCCGCAGGCGGAGAGGGCTCCGCTGGCGAGCGCGGCGCTCGCGAGTGCGCTCGCAAGCACCGCCAACAGACGATCGTTGCGCTTCATCCGTCCTCCGTCGGCCTGCCGGCTCGCGGCGGGCATGGTGTCGATGATCGTGGGGCCTCGAACCTCGGGCGGCGGGCTCGATGCTGCAAGCTACACCGGCACCGGAGCACGAGTCGCGCGTCGGACCAGCACCCATCCCGCGAGTCCCGCGATCAGCGAGGCGGCCAGAATGCCGATCTTCGCCGAATCGAGCAGCGGCCCGCGGCCGTACGCGAGGCCTGCCACGAACAGCGACATCGTGAAGCCGATGCCGCCGAGCCAGGTGACGCCGTGCAGCGCGCGCCAGGAGACGCCGGGTGGAAGCGCGGCGACGCGGAGGCGGATGGCAATCCATGACACCAGCGTGATCCCCACCGGCTTGCCGAGCGCAAGCCCCAGCACCACGCCGCTCGCCACCGGCCAGGAGAGCGCCGCGGCGAGATCGGCGCCGATCCGGACGCCGGCATTGGAGAGGGCGAACAGCGGCATCACGACGAACGCGGACACGCCATGGAGCCGCTGCTCGAGGCGCACGAGCAGCGACGCGTCTCCGCCCGCGTCGCTTCGGGCCGGAATCGTCATGGCGAGCAGCACGCCCGCGATCGTGGCGTGAATGCCGGACGCAAAGACGGCGAGCCAGAGCACCACGCCGACGATCGCATAGGGCGCGGCGTGACGGACACCGGCACGGTTGAACCCGAGCAGCAGCGCGACCAGCGCCGCGGCGACCGCGATCGGCACCAGGGCGAGTTGCGCCGTGTAGAACACCGCGATCACCAGCACCGCGCCGATGTCGTCTACGATCGCCAGGGCGGTGAGAAACACCCGGAGACTCGTTGGTACGCCGGGACCGAGCAGCGACAGCGCTCCGAGCGCAAAGGCAATGTCGGTGGCCATTGGGATACCCCAGCCCGCGGCACCCGGTCCGCCCCGGTTGACCGCGGCGAAGATCGCAGCCGGCACGAGCATGCCGCCGATCGCGCCGGCGATCGGGAGGGCGGCCTGACGGGGCGAGGCGAGCTCGCCCACCAGCAGCTCGCGCTTGATCTCGAGGCCGACCAGAAAGAAGAAGATCGCCATCAGCGCGTCGTTGATCCACGCGTGCAGCGAGAGCGTGAGCCCGGCGGCTCGTCCGCCCACCGTGAGCGGCCGCTCCCAGAGGTGCACGTACCCGTCAGCCCACGGGGAGTTGGCCCACACGAGCGCGACCACCGTACAGCCCAGGAGCACGAGGCCGCCCGCTGACTCGGTGCTCACGAAGCGCTGGAACGGGCGCAGCACCCGCCCGGCGAGCGGGACGGCGACGCGCACTAGCGCTCGCTCGCGCACTAGCGCTCGCTGTCGAGCGCAGCCATGCCGGCCTCGCCGTAGCGCTCGCCGGCGACCGCGCCGGGCGGGACCGCGCGCTCGATCAGCGCGAGATCGTTCGCCGTGAGGGTGAGGTCCACCGCGCCGAGCAGGTCGGCGAGCTGCTCCCGACGCCGCACGCCGACGAGCGGGATCACGTTTGTCCCCCGCGCGAGCACCCACGCCACCGCGAGCTTCGCGACGCTCACGCGCTTCTCTTCGGCCACTTCCCGGAGCGCGCCGACCAGCGCAAGGTTCCGCGCCAGGTTCTCGCCCTGGAAGCGCGGATAGTGGCGGCGCCCGTCCTTCGTCTCCGTTGGCTCGGCGGCCAGATGCCCACCGATCAGCCCGCGCGAGAGGACTCCGTACGCCACGAGCGCAATGCCGAGCTCGCGGAGCAGCGGCAGCAATGTCGTCTCGGGGCCTCGGCTCATCAGCGAATACTCGATCTGGAGCGCGGCGACCGGATGGACCGCGTGCGCGCGCCGCACAGTGTCGGGCCCGGCCTCGGACAGGCCGAGGTGCCGCACGTAGCCGGCCTGGATCAGCTCGGCGATGGCGCCGACGGTATCCTCGATCGGCACGGCCGGGTCCACGCGGGCCGGCATGTAGAGATCGACATGGTCGGTGCCGAGGCGGCGGAGGGTATAGCCGAGGAAGTTCTTGATGGAGGCCGGGCGGTTGTCGATGCCGAGCATTTCGCGGTTGGGTCCCCACTGCACGCCGAACTTCACCGACAGGAAGGCGTGGTCCCGGCGGCGGCCCTGCATCGCCTCACGCAGCAGCTGCTCGTTGTGACCCATGCCGTAGAAGTCGCCGGTGTCGAGCAGAGTGACACCGCGGTCGAGCGCCTCGCGCACCGTCGCCACGCTCTCAGCGTCATCGGCCGGACCGTAGGTGCCGGACATCGCCATGCAGCCCAGACCTATGGCCGAGACGCGGGGCCCGGAGGCGCCCAGGAGTCGGAATTTCATGCCACCTAAGCTATTACTTTCCGCCGATTGTGCCCGCGCAACCCGCCCTCGCCGTGCTCGCCGCGATCAGCTTCTGCCATCTGCTCAACGACATGATGCAGGCGCTGCTGCCGGCCATGTACCCGATGCTCAAGACCGGCTTCGGTCTCGATTTCGGCCAGATCGGCCTCATCACCTTCACCTTCCAGCTCACCGCCTCGCTGCTCCAGCCGATGATCGGGCTCTACACCGATCACCATCCGAAGCCGTACTCGCTGATGGTGGGGATGAGCTCGACGCTGATCGGCCTGCTCTTCCTGTCCGTGACTCGGAGCTATACCGGTCTTCTCGTGGCGGCCGCGCTGGTGGGGCTCGGCTCGGCCGTCTTCCATCCGGAATCGTCGCGCGTGGCGCGGATGGCCTCAGGCGGACAGCACGGCTTCGCGCAGTCGTTCTTTCAGGTCGGCGGCAACACCGGCTCGGCGATCGGCCCGCTGGTCGCCGCCTTCTTCGTGCTGCCACGAGGCCAGGGAAGCGTCGCGTGGTTCTCGCTGGCGGCGCTGCTGGCGATCACAGTGTTGTGGACGGTGGGCCGGTGGTACGGGCGGCATCGCGGCGCCGTCGCGGCCACGCGGGCGGGTGCGGGCCGGGGGCATCCTACCTTACCGCCGGTGAAAGTCCGGGCGGCGCTGGCGGTGCTCATCGTCCTCATCTTCTCCAAATACATCTACCTCACCAGCTTCACGAGCTACTACACCTTCTACCTGATCCACCGCTTCGGCGTGTCGGTGCAGAGCGCTCAGATCCACCTGTTCGCCTTTCTCGGGGCCGTGGCCGCGGGGACGATCATCGGCGGTCCCGTCGGCGACCGCATCGGCCGGAAGTACGTGATCTGGTGCTCGATCCTCGGGGTGCTGCCCTTCACGCTGGTACTGCCCTACGTGAACCTGTTCTGGACCGGTGTGCTCAGCGTCATCATCGGCCTCATCCTCGCTTCGGCCTTCTCGGCGATCCTGGTGTTTGCGCAGGAGCTGGTGCCCGGGAAGGTGGGGCTGATCTCGGGGCTCTTCTTCGGCTTCGCCTTCGGCACCGCCGGGATCGGCGCCGCCGTACTGGGTCGCGTGGCCGATCGCACCAGCATCGAGTTCGTCTATCACATCTGCGCCTTCCTGCCAGCCCTGGGCCTGCTCACCGCGTGGCTGCCGAATCTGGAGACCGGCGTGCGGACGCGGCCCGCCCACGTGGACGCCGCTCCGGATCCGGTCGCCACCGGCTAGCCCGCAGGGCGCAGCGAACACCCGCCGCGTGGGTGCCGCACGAAGGCGAGCAGATCGTCCAGCACCGGCGCGATCCGGAACTGCGGCAGCGAGAGCGCGAGGACAGTCCCCACATGGTCGAGCCCGGGGTACATGACCACCCGGGCGCAGCCGCCGTGCGCACGCACCCGGTCAGCCAGCCGCGTCGAGTTGACTGGTGAGACGGTGCGGTCACGGCCGCCGTGCTGAAACAGGAGGGGTGCCGCTCCGGAGTCTCCCGCAAAGGTGAGAGGATAGGTCCGTGCGTACTGGGCGGGCTCGCCCATCAGGGCGCGCACGTCGGCATCGCTCCACTCGATGCCGACCGGACCGGCGAGACTGGCCGCACCCCGGATCGCGCCGCGCGGCACGCCGGCCGCCGCGAGGTATTCCGGATCCAGCGCCAGCAGCATCGCGGTGTGGGCACCGGCCGAGTGGCCGGCGAGGATGATGTTGGAGGGGTCCCCGCCATAATGCGCGATGCTGTCGTGTACCCAGCGCACGGCGCGGGCGCCGTCCTCGATCCATGCCGGGAAGCGCACCTCTGGATACAGTCGGTAGTCGGGCACCACGGCCACGACACCGCGTTGCGCGAACGCGTCGCCCAGGAGCCGGTACTGCTCGCGCGACCCGCCCTGCCAGCGTCCCCCGTAGAAGAACACGACGACCGGAGCCGGCGCTGATGCCGCTTTGGGCCGATAGACGTCAAGCCGCTGGCGGACAGCTGCGCCGTACGCGATGTCACCGGTGAGGCGGAAGCGGTGGCTGAGCAGTACCCACTCGGCGGCGCGCCTCGGCGAGCAGGCGGCGAGCAGAGTGACCACCAGAAGCAGCGGGAGGCGGGAAGGCATGGATAGGGAAGGTACGCCGAAGGGAAATCGGGCAGGGTGACAGCCTTCGTTATCGAGGTGAAACTCACGCCTCGGTGCGTGACCCGGATCACGGTTTGCCGGCGGCCCCGGGGCCACCTTGTACCCTCGTTCTTACAGCTCATCGGCGCGTTGCATTGTCTGCCGACGGGCGATTCATCGACAGGAGCTGAGAATCATGGGTTTGCTTTCCAAGCCGATCAAGACGCTGGACGACTTGTTCGTCCATACTCTGCAGGACATCTATTACGCTGAGCAGCAGATCACGAAGGCGCTTCCCAAGATGATCTCCAAGGTGAACGACTCGCAGCTGAAGCAGGGCTTCGAGATGCACCTTGAGCAGACCAAGAATCACGTGAAGCGGGTGGAGCAGGTGTTCAAGATGCACGGCCAGCCGGCGAAGGCCGTGACCTGTCCCGCGATCGACGGCATCCTCAATGAAGCCGACGAGATCCTGGGCGACGCGAGCGATTCAGAAGTCCGCGACGCTGCGGCGCTGGCCTCGGCGCAGGCGGTGGAGCACTACGAGATCACCCGCTACGGCACCCTCATTGCCTGGGCCCGTCAGCTCGGACGCAACGACTGCGCGACCGTGCTGGAGCAGAATCTGAATGAAGAGAAGGCGGCCGATCAGAAGCTGACGCAGATCGCCGAGCAGCGGGTCAATCGCGTCGCGGTGTAAGCGCGCTTAATCCGCACTTCAGCATCAGGGCCCCGGATGGCGAACGTGCTGTCCGGGGCCCGCTCTGTTTAGTTTGGGATCTGGCCGTCCCCGCGATCACGACACCTCGCCCCGGAGTTCCCGATGATGTCCGCCCCAGCCACGCGCTTCCGCCGATGGATTTCGCTCGCCGCACTTCCGCTCGTCGTCGCCGGCTGCGCCGGGGCCACGCCCATTCGCGACCTGCTCAACGATTCGTCGCGCTACAATGGGAAGACCGTGCGGATCAAGGGCAAGGTGACGCAGGCCGCCGGTCTGCTGGGTCGGGGCGCGTATCAGATCAGGGACAACACCGGCAAGCTCACCGTGCTCAGCGAGCACGGCAGCGCGCCGCCGTCCGGCTCCACCATCGGCGTCAAGGGACGCTTCGAGTCGCTGTTCACGCTGGGCCGGGCCACGCTCGCGGTTCTGCGCGAAGAGAGCCGGTCACACTAGCTGCGACCCTACCTCGTGGCGACGGAATCGGCGTGCACGGGGACGAGCATCAGATCCTGGAAGTCGAAGCTGAAATCCACCTCATCGGAGGCGGGGACCATGCGCAGCTCGGCGGTCTGTCCGTCGGGCGTGAGCGTGAACGTCGCGTATGCGTCGGCGCGGAGGTCGCGCTGGCGCCACCGGGCGAGGAAGGTGTCATGCTGCCAGTGCACCAGATAGCCGACGAGCGACGGTGTCTGATCGAAGCGGATGGTGAGGCCGGACGTCCTGCTCGCCGTGGTGTCGCGGGCGATGGTAACGTCGCCGTACCAGCGGTCGTGGTACCGTCCGGCGTACTGCTCGAGCGGCAGTGACGGGCCGGAGACCGAATCGCGGGCTGCTGACGCTTGGGCGGCTTTGGTGCGGAGTTTCTCCCTGTACTCGCGGACACGCTTCTCGTAGATCGCCGGATAGTCGGGTGGTTTCACGCCGATGTATTCGTCCAGCACGTCATACACGATCGAGTTGAAGGCGGCACCCGATTCCTGGTTCGTGATGACGGCAACCCCGAGTCGGAGCTCGGGGATCATCGCGACCTTCGACAGATAGCCGGGCAGGCCGCCGGTGTGGCTCAGCAGGAACTTTCCCCGATAGTCCTGGACGTCGACGCCGAGCGCGTAGCCGGCCATCGTGGGTCGGAGATGCGGCAGCGCGGCGGGCGGATCATCGATCGGCACCGGCGTCACCTCGCGCCAGAGCTGGCGGGTGGTCTCCGGCCTGTAGAGCCGCCTGCCGGTGGCCGTCCGACCCGAATCGAGCTGCACCATCATCCACTTCGCCATGTCGGTGGCGCTGGCCATGATCCCACCGGCGGGATTGGTGTTGTCGCTCAGAAACGGCAGCACCGGGCGCACCGTGTCGTCCACCTCCGCATGGGTCCCGGCCACGTTGCCAGGGCCGCCGGCAGCCGAGTGACGGACATCGCTGTCGGTCATGCCGGCGGGGGCGAGGATGCGGGTTCGTACGAAGTCTTCCCACGATTGTCCCGACACTGCCTCGATCACCTCGCCGGCGACGAGATAGAGCACGTTGTCGTAGGCGTAGGCGCTCCGGAACGAAGTGGAGAGCGGGAGGTAGCGGATTCGCCTGACGATTTCCTTCCGGTCATACGTCGAGGGCGGCCACCAGAGCAGGTCGCCGGCACCGAGGCCGAGGCCGCTCCGGTGGACCAGGAGGTCGCGGACGGTGAGCTCGTGGGTGACGAAGGGATCCGACATCGCGAAGGCGGGCAGGTAGTCGGTGACCGGCTTGTCCCACTGTAGCTTGCCGGACTCGACCAGCATGCCGAGCGCGGTGGCGGTGAAGAGCTTGGTGTTGGAGGCGATGCCGAACCGGGTATGGGCGTCGATGCGCTCGGGCCTGCCCATCCGTCTGACGCCGTAGCCTCTGGCAAGGACCACGCGGCCGTCCTTGACGATGGCGACCGCGAGGCCGGGGACGGTGAACACCCGCATGACGCGCTGGACGTAGGCATCGAAGCCCGGTGGGGGCTGCTGGGCGGCGAGCGGCGTAACGGGCAGGAGGCAGAACACCAACGTAACTGGTGCCAGGCGGCGAGCGCGCATGCGAATCGTACCTCCAGATCCATGGGCCAGGGCGAGCCGTACGGAAAGGTGTTCTCAGCATAGCACGATTGCCGTGGCCGTGGCGATCACTCGGGTGACGCGCTGCGACGTTCAGCGCCGGATGTCCACCAGAGAGAGTCGGACGCTGCCTCCCGTCACGTCATGACCCTTCACGAACCCGATCCCGCGGCAATAGAACTTGACCTCCTTCGCGCCGGGCTCCAGCGGCGTAAAATCCTCGGTCTTGAGGCAGCCGTGGAAGCTGCCGAAGCGGGTCGAGACCCTCACGCCTCGCCGAACGAACGTCGTCATGTCCTCAGCCACGCCCTTGGCGAATTCCTGCTGTACGGTCTGGCCTATCTTGGGATGTGCCGGCATGGCAATGCCGGCACGCGCGCCGTCGCGACCAGCGAGCCAGGTGCCTTCGGTGCTGCTGACCCGACCGTTCTCGAACTCCTTCGTGTCCTCGCCGAGGTACCAGACGTTCCCCCGCCGGTCCTGAGCGAAGTAGTCGAAAGTCTTTTCCACCAGCTCGCCCTCCTTGTACAGCCGGTCGAGCACCACGGTTGCCCGCACGCCCAGAATGGTTTTCACCTCGTGGGTGACGTCGAACAGATCCCTCAGGGACTCTCCATCCTCCGTGCCGGCGTACACGAACCGTGTGCCCGGGCGCAGCGGAAGGAACGGATTGTCGATACGGCGCACGAAGTCGGCGGGATCGAACTGGGGCAGCTTCGACGTGGTCACGTCGCCGTGTGACGCAGCGAGGTTCCCCGGTACCAGGCCGGCCACCGGCTCGGTCGCAACATCGGTCGGCTGAGTGGTGTCGGGCGACGAGCAGCCCGCGACGAGGAAAAAAGCCATGAATGCCAGCGGAGGCAAAGCGGGTTGGCGGAACATATGGGGGTCTCCTGTGAGAGGTGTGGTATCCATGGGAGCCCGCAAGCTGCCGACTTTGTGACCGACCGCCTACCGTTCCGGGGATGATTGCGTCAGCAGATAGCGGCCGGCCCGGGTCGGATCCGATCGGGCGATGACCGTCTGCTTCCGCTTGAGAAACAGCTGGCGCGCACCGAAGCGGATCTCGACCAACGGCGCAGTGCGGGGGATCAGCACCTCGAATCGGACGGGCGGCCCGCGGTGCTCGATCGAGAGGCGGCCGCGCCCGGAGGTGAACGTGGCCGCGCCGCCGGTCGAGCGCACCTCGACTTCGGCGCCGTCGGTCAGCCACACGAGCGCGGTATCCACCCGGCCGACGTCGAACGCGACGATCAACGACGCCCCTGGAACGACGGCGATACCGGCCGGAGTACCGGCAGCCGGCGTACCGGCAGGAAAGGTCGCGCTGGACACCGGTGTCCGTACGGCGGGCCGGACGCTATGCCATCCGACGCTCAGCCATTCCACGGCGTGCCGGATCGCGCCGGGCAGTGGCGAACCCGGGGCGGCGTAGGCTGCCCCAGCCGCGGCCAGCGCGAAGACGATGCCTGCGGCTATCCGTCCCCAGCCGGGTCTCCGCCTGCGCGGAGCCAATCCGAGCATCTTGACCGTGAAGCGCGGCGGCTCGTGGTCCAACCGGGCGAGCCGCTCCAGCATCCACGCCTCCTCCCGCTCCGCCCGGGCCACGTCCGATCCGCACGAGGCGCACGCGGTCAGGTGAGCCCGGACCTCGGCCTCATCGAACGACCGCAACTCGCCGTGGAGGAGCCGCTGAATCCGCTCCGAGTCAAGGTGCATCGGTGTCGCCCTCGTAGGACTCACGGAACGCCCGCTTCGCCCGGGCGAGCAGGGTGCCGATGCTCGCCTCCTTGAGCTCGAGCGTTGAGGCGATGTCGCGATAGCTGTAACCTTCTGCGAGCAGCAGCAGCATGCCCCGGTCGCGCTCGGGAAGGCGGTCGATCGCAACCCGCACCTTGGCGCTGGCGTCCGCGCTGGCGGAGGTCTGCGCCGGCGAGGGCGCGGGATCCGCAAGCACCGACTCGGCCCGGGCCACGGTGAGCAGTCGGCGCTGCCGGGCGCGAGTTGTTTTCACGTTGCGGAACAGGTTCAGTGCCACGGTGACGAGCCACGCCTCCGGCCGCTCGGGCATCGTTCCGCGCGCATGCAGCCTCACGAACGCCTCCTGCGCCAGATCCGCCGCGAGGTCGGGCTCGCCGGACAGGCGATCCAGATAGCGGAACAGCCGGCGGAACTCCGTCCCGAACACGGTCTCGAAGCGCTCGTGAAAGGACGGCGTCGTCTCGGCCAGTGGGGATCCCGGAAAAGAGGCGGAGCTCGGGTTCAGGTTCTTTCAGGAGAACCAATGAACGGCCCGGCTCGTGACAGCCGGACCGCGAGGTCAGAACCGCCAGTCGAGACCGGCCACCAGCGGCGCGCGCGGGCGCATCTCGACGGGCGCGCCGATCCCCGAGGTGGGATCGGTCACCACGTCGAGCACGTTCGCGCGACCCAGCAGATTGGTAAACGTTCCGAACACCGCCATCACGATGGGCCGGCCCGCGAGACGCCATCGCCACTCCTGGCGAGCGCTGAGGTCGAACCGTAGATATGGCGGCAGCCGCAGCGCGCCCGGTGGACCCACAGCCCGGGGACTGCCGGCGAACTCGCATCCGCGGTCGAGAAGATTGCACGCCTCCCACTCGAAGGCTCCCGCCAATCCCGACGCTCGGCGGCCGAAGGCGGCGGTGCCTGCCAGCCGGACGGATGTGCCGGGCGCGGGGAGTATCACGGCCCCGAGCTCGAGTAGGTGACTCGATCCGTATTCCGGGACGTAGCTCGAGTTCGCCTCGCCGAGGTGAACCCGCTGCCAGGTATAGCTGGCGCGTGCGCCGGCGCGAGCGCCGCTCACGTCGGCGCTGAGAGAGAGGCCGGCGGCGCTTCCGGCACCGGTCGCGAAGCCGGCGACCGCGAAGGGCTCGCCGGTCACGGGAGCGACCAGGACCAGCCCGGTCGACCGGCTGGCGTAGGCCTGCGCTCCGAGCCGCAGACCGGATGCCGGCCGATACTCGAGGGCCAGGACGCCGCGGTCGGCGCCCGCGACTGGCACTCCCCCGCCGGTGCCGACGTACAGCTCGGCCGGGAAGATGCCCCCCACGACGGACTCGGGGTTCCGGAGCGACTGCATGAACTGGTTCGAATGCGCGTAGCTGGCAAACAGCGTCAGCGCGGACGCCCGCCAACGGAGCTCGGACTGGATGCCGAGATGGAGCCTGCCCGCGGCACCGGCCATCGACAGCGCGAGATCCCCGGCCAGCCTGGGACCGAGCGGGCGCGCGTGACGGAGGAAGAGCGTCCCGACCGGCGTCACCGCTCGTACGGCGAAGGCGGAGCTGCCATCGAGCGTGCGCGTCACCCGATAGTTCGTTCGGCTGCGCTCGAGGCGCACGCCAGTCCACGTCGTTCCGCCCGCGCGCCGTTGCTGAAGCGTGGCGCCCGCCCCTTCGTCTCGTCGGCGGGACGCCATGGCGACGGGCATCGTGCCGGCGACCCGCCAGTCGGCGTTCGCCGAGGTCGAGGCGCTCCACGCGTCCAGGCGCGCGGTCCAGTCGCCGGCCCGGCCGGTCCAGCGTGCGCCGATCGATCGGCCGCCCCAGCCAAAGGAGTTGCGACCGAGGTTCGCGGGCACGGCATCCAGCGTAGGCGTCGCCGCGAGCGCGTTCCGATTGTCGTACGCAAGGAAGTTGAGCCGGCCTCCGGCGATCGGGGTCACCAGTTTGGCGAGCAGGTCTGATGATCCGCCCCGGATGTACGAGAGCTCGTTGCGCGGCGCCACGAGATCGGGCAGTCCGGTGCGGACGCTGACAACGTAGCCCGCGCCGTCGCTCCCGAGCGGCCCGTCCGCCGCCAGTCGCGCCTGAGTGGTGCTCACTCCGCCGCGCGTCCGGAGCAACGGGCCGGGCTTCAGGGTCGTCGCGAGCACGGCGCCCGCCAGCGTGGACGGCTGGCCGATCGCCGGGGTGGCCGACGAGACCTGCAGCCGGTCCAGCGCGTCGGGATTCCACGCGCTGAAGGTTCCGGCCGAGTGATAAGGATTGAAGACCGGGACGCCATCCAACACGTAGGCGGTCTGATCGGCCGACCCGCCTCGGATGTGCAGGCCGCTCGGCGACTCGGGACTCGCGCCGACCTCACCGTTGGTCAGCCCCAGCAGGCCGTCGGGCTCGGCCAGCCGGGGGTCGCGACTGAGTGCCGCGGCCAGGACGACGGGATCGGGAGAGGCCGTGTCTTCCGCGGGATCCACAGTTTCGCCGGGGACGGTGGAGCGCACCAGGATGGCCGGCAGGTGAACCGGCAGCGGATCGAGCCTGAGGTTGATCGCGATGTCGCCGGCGCGGGGGACCAGCACCCGGAGCGTCCGCTCGGCATAGCCAACATGACGGACGGCGAGCGATTGAAAGCCTGGAGGCACCCAGTGGAGCACGTACCGGCCGCTGTCATCGGAGATGGCGGCACGGCCGAGTGCGGGGAGCGCAACGACGGCGCCGGGAAGCGGCGAGTTTCTGTCCGCGTCCCGGATGGTGCCGACGACGGCGGACTGCGT
>JACDDX010000189.1 GCA_013816685.1 Gemmatimonadales bacterium | reverse complement strand
GCGCCCGGCGGCTCCGGCAGCGCGGCTACAACCAGAGCGAGCGGCTCGCCGAGGCGCTGAGCCGGCGGCTCGGTCTGCCGGTCGCGGAGTCGGTGCTGGGACGCACGCGTGAGACGCCGACCCAGACCGCGCTCGCCCCGGAGGCGCGGCATGCCAACGTCGCGGGAGCCTTCGAGTCGACCGGAGCGGGCGGAATGGCGCTGGTGCTCGTGGACGACGTCTTCACCACCGGTGCCACGCTGGTGGCGGCCGCGGCGGCGCTGCGCAGTGCGGGCGCGGCGCGAGTGGAGGCGGTAACATACGCCCGGGCGCGCGCGCCGATCGGCTGACGTGTCACCTGAGCGCGCGGACTAACTTCGGAGGAATGATGGGCATTCGAGTCGGGATCAACGGATTCGGACGGATCGGGCGAAACGTGGTGCGCGCCGCCAAGGCGATGGGGGCATCGGAGCTGGATTTCGTCGCCGTCAACGACCTCACGGACACCACCACTCTCGCGCACCTGCTCCGGTACGACTCGGTGCACGGCCGGTTCAAGGGCGAGGTGCGCGACGAGGGCGACGCCATCTCGGTCGATGGCGACTCCATCAAGGTGGTGTCGGAGAAAGATCCCGCCCGGCTGCCGTGGAAGGATCTCGGCGTCGACGTGGTGCTCGAGTCCACCGGCCGGTTCACCGACCGCGACCAGGCGGCGCTGCACCTCAAGGCCGGCGCGAAGAAGGTCATCATCTCGGCGCCGGCCAAGCAGGAGGACATCACGCTGGTGTACGGGGTAAACCATGACAAGTACGATCCCGCCAGGCATCACATCATCTCCAACGCAAGCTGCACCACCAACTGCCTCGTCCCAGTGGTTCGAGTCATTCTCGACACCTTCGGCTTCGTCAACGGGTTCATGACCACGGTGCATTCGTACACCAACGACCAGCAGATCCTCGACCTGCCGCACAAGGATCTGCGTCGCGCCCGCGCCGCGGCGCTGTCCATCATTCCCACGACGACCGGGGCCGCCCGTGCCACGTCGCTCGTGATCCCCGAGGTGAAGGGGAAGATCGACGGCGTGGCGCTGCGCGTCCCCACGCCCGATGTGTCGGTGGTGTCGCTGACCTGTACCGTCGAGAAGTCCACCAGCGTCGACGAGGTGAACCAGGCCTTTCGAGCCGCGGCCAAGGGCGCCCTCAAAGGCGTCCTCGTCGTGAGCGACGAGCCGCTGGTGTCGGTCGACTACATCGGCTCGCTGCAGTCGAGCACCATCGATGCGCTGAGCACCAGCGTCGTCGCCGGCACGCTGGTGAACGTCACCAGCTGGTACGACAACGAGATGGGCTACTCGGCCCGGTGCGTGGACCTGCTCCGGCACGTGGGGAAGCAGTTGTGAAGCGGTCGCTGCAATCGCTCGACAGCGCCGCGCTGGAAGGGCGGCGTGCGCTGGTGCGGGTGGATTTCAACGTGCCACTCAAGGCCGGCGCCATCGCCGACGACACCAGGATCCGGGCTGCGCTGCCCACGATCAAGTACCTGCGGGAACGCGGTGCGCGCGTCATTCTCCTTTCGCATCTGGGACGGCCAAGGAACGGTCCCGATCCCAGCCTCACGATGCGGCCGGTGGTGAAGTCGCTCGAGAAGATGCTGGGAGCTCCGGTCACCTTCCTCGAGGATCCGACGTCGGCGGAGGCGGTCACCGCGAGCCGGCGGCTCTCGCGCGGCGCGGTGGCGGTGGCGGAGAACACCCGCTTCTATCCGGGCGAAGAGAAGAACGACGCGGAACTGGCCGCGCAGTTCGCCGCGCTCGGCGATCTCTACGTGAACGATGCCTTCGGCTCGGCCCACCGTGCCCATGCGAGCACGGAGGCAGTGGCCACGCTGCTCAAGCCCGCGGTCGCGGGCTTGCTGATGCAGGACGAGCTGCGCTACCTCGGCCAGGCGCTGGACGAGCCCAGGCGGCCGTTCGTCGCGGTGCTGGGCGGTGCCAAGATCAGCGGGAAGATCGATCTGGTCGAAGCGCTCCTGCCCAAGGTCGACGAGATTCTGATCGGCGGCGCGATGGCCTGCACCTTCTTCAAGGCCATGGGGCTCGAAACCGGTAACTCGCTGGTCGAGCCCGAGCGGGTCGACCTCGCAAAGGCGCTGATGGACAAGGCCGGGCAGAAGATCGTGCTGCCATCGGGCGGTGTGATCGGCCGGGAGCTCAAGGATGACACCGAGACCCGGGCCGTGAGACGCGAGGAGATTCCCGCCGGCTGGGCGGTGTTCGACATCGATCCGTACAGCGAAGCGGACTTCGCCCGCCGCATCGAGGCGGCGCGCACGGTGGTGTGGAACGGGCCGATGGGCGTGTTCGAGACGCCGCCGTTCGATCACGGGACCCTCGCGGTGGCGCGCGCGATGGCCGCGGCCACCGCGTCCGGCGCGATCACCGTGGTCGGCGGGGGCGATTCCGCGGCGGCGGTGGCACAGGCCGGCCTTGGCGAGAGAATGACCCACGTCAGCACCGGCGGCGGCGCCTCGCTGGAGTTTCTCGAGGGCAAGCCGCTTCCCGGTGTCGCCGCGCTCGACGACGCATGAGCCGGCCGCTCCTGTACGCCGCCAACTGGAAGATGCATCACGGGCCCGCCGCGGCCCGCGCCTATGCCGCCCGATTCCTCGAGCTCACCTCGCCGGCCCCCGGACGCGACCTCTGGTTCTTTCCGCCCGCCGTGTCGATCGCCGCGACGGCGGACGCCTTTGCCCGGCGCTCCGACATCCGGGTGGGCGCGCAGCACACGCACTGGGAATCCAAGGGCGCCTTCACGGGCGAGATCTCGAACGGCATGGCCGCGGAAGCCGGGGCGAGCGCGGTGCTGATCGGGCACTCCGAGCGGCGGCATCTGTTCGGCGAGACCGATGAGCAGGTGGCGAAGCTGACGGTCTCCGCGCTGGCCGCGGGTCTCATCCCGCTGGTCTGCCTCGGCGAGACGCTGAGCGAGCGTGAGGGCGGCCGTACCGAAGGGGTGGTGCTGCGGCAGATCGAGGCCGTGGCGGCGCGGGTCCCGGTCGAGGCGTGGCGCACCATCGTGATCGCGTACGAGCCGGTCTGGGCGATCGGCACCGGACGCAACGCCACACCGGACGATGCGGCACAGGTGCATCGGCTGATCCGGGGAGAGCTGCTCCGGCTGGGGATGCAGGCCCGGGTCCGGATCCTGTACGGCGGCAGCGTGAACCAGGGCAACGTGCTCGCGCTCCTCGCGCAGGAGGAGCTCGACGGCGTGCTCGTCGGCGGCGCGAGTGTCGACCCCGACGGATGGGCCGAGCTGGTGGGGGTCGGGTAAGCGGCGCGGTGCACACCACCCTCTCCGACCGCGATCTTCTCTCCCGGCTGGTGGCGTACGACACCACCAGCCGGCTCAGCAATCTGCCCCTCGCCGACTTCGTCGCCGAATATCTCGATCGCCCTGGCACGCGACTCACCAGACTTCCCTCCGAGGACGGGCGGAAGACGTCGCTCCTGATCGAGACCGGCCCGCCGGCCCGCGACGGCGCCGGGCTGGTGCTTTCCGGTCACATGGACGTCGTTCCCGCCGACGAGGCGGGATGGCGCAGCGACCCGTTCGCCCTCGACGACCAGGGCGACCGCTACGCCGCGCGCGGCTCGGCCGACATGAAGGGCTTCCTGGCGCTCGCCATCAATCGCTTCGCCCCGCTGGATGGCTCCCGGCTCACGGCTCCCCTCGCGCTGCTGCTGACGTACGACGAAGAGGTCGGCACGGTGGGAGCGCGCCGGTTCGTCGAGACCTTCGATGCCGAGCGGCCACTGCCTCGCTCGGTCGTCGTCGGCGAGCCGACGGCGCTGCGTGTCATCCGCTCGCACAAGGGTATGCTACGGCTGCGGCTGTCGTTCGAAGGCCGTGCCGCCCACAGCGGCTATCCTCATCTTGGCCGGAGCGCCATCGAGCCGGCCGCGCGCGCGATCGTCGCGCTCGCGGAGCTGCGCCACCAGATGGAATCCGAGCGCCCGGCGTACGCCGAGCTGTTTCCGGCGGTGCCGTACCCCGCGCTTAACACCGGCATCGTGCAGGGTGGGAGTGCCGCCAACGTCATTCCCGACCGCTGCGACATCCAGCTCGGCATCCGGCTGTTGCCGGAGATGTCGGCGCAGGCGATGGCCGACCGGGTCGAGACCGCGGTGCGGGACTCCGTCGGCCGGG
>JACDDX010000188.1 GCA_013816685.1 Gemmatimonadales bacterium | reverse complement strand
CCAGTCGCCCCGGAAGATGCGGCTCGTGATCGACCTCATCCGCGGCAAGGACGTGAACGAGGCGTACGCGATCCTCAAGTTCAACAAGAAGCTCGCGGCGAAGCAGATCGCCAAGACGCTGCGCTCAGCAGTGGCCAACGCGGAGCAGAAGGCGCTCCGCGACAACGAGCGCTTCGATGCCGACGAGCTCTTCGTCACCCGCGCGATCGTCAACGGCGGCGCGCCACTCAAGCGGTTCACGGCGGCGGCTCAGGGCCGCGCCACGCCGATCAAGAAGCGCACCAGCCACGTCGAGATCGCCGTGGACAGCAAGGAGGCCAGCTGATGGGCCAGAAGACACATCCGATCGGGTTCCGCCTCGGCATCGTCAAGCAGTCGTCATCACGGTGGTTCGCCACCAAGGAAATGCCGGCGCTGCTCAAGGAAGACGAGCTGATCCGGAAATATCTGAAGCAGCGCCTCGGCCACGCCGCCATCGCGCAGATCGACGTCGAGCGGCGCCCGGGCAAGGTGACGATTACCGTGCACACCGGCCGGCCCGGCGTCGTGATCGGCAAGCGCGGCGCCGAGGTGGACAAGCTGCGCGACGAGCTGGCCCAGCTCACCGGCAAGGAAGCGGCGATCAACGTCGAAGAGATCAAGCGGCCCGAGCTCTCGGCCCAGCTGGTCGGCGACAACATTGCGCACCAGCTCACCCAGCGGATCAGCTTCCGCCGTGCCATGAAGCGCGCAGTGCAGAGCGCCATGCGGATGGGCGCTCAAGGCATCAAGGTGCGGGCGGCCGGCCGCCTCGGCGGCGCCGAGATCGCGCGGACCGAGGGCTATCACGAGGGCCGGGTGCCACTCCACACGCTCCGGGCCGACATCGACTACGCCACCAGCACCGCGAAGACGACCTACGGGACCATCGGGATCAAGGTCTGGATCTTCAAGGGCGAGGTGATCGAGGACATGTCGGGCCGTACTTACAGCACGGGGGCGTAAGACCATGCTGGCGCCGAAGCGGATCAAGTTCCGCAAGACCTTCAAGGGCCGGACGACCGGCATCGCGACCCGAGGCAACACGGTGGCGTTCGGCGAGTTCGGGCTGATGAGCCTGGATCCGGGCTGGGTCACCAATCGCCAGATCGAGGCGTCGCGTGTGGCGATGACCCGCGAGATGAAGCGCGGCGGCAAGGTCTGGATCCGGATCTTCCCGGATAAGCCGGTTACCAAGAAGCCGGCCGAGACCCGCATGGGCAAAGGCAAGGGCAACCCCGAGGGCTGGGTGGCGGTGGTCAAGCCGGGCCGCGTGATGTTCGAGGTCGAGGGTGTCACCGAGGACCTCGCCAAGAAGGCGCTGGGTCTCGCGGCTGCCAAGCTGCCGGTCAAGACGCGCTTCGTGAAGCGCGAGGAGAGCTGAGCGATGAAGGCGAATGAGTTGCGGGAGCTGTCAGTGGACGACCTCAACGGCCGGCTCGCCGAGCTGAACGAGGAGGGCTTCCGGCTGCGCTTCCGTGCGGCGACCGAATCGATCGAGAATCCGATGCGGTTCCGGGCGATCCGGCGCGACATCGCGCGGATCAAGACCATCCTGCGGACGCACGCGACCGGTACGGCCGCGGCGCCGGCGAAGGAGTAAGGCCATGGCGGAGACCACCAGCTCGACGGCTGATTCGACCCGCGCCCGGCGGAAGACCCGGCAGGGCGTCGTCGTCAGCGACAAGATGGACAAGACGGTGACGATCGCCCTGGTGCGGCGGTACGCCCATCCGGTGTACGGCAAGCAGGTGACGCGGACCAAGAAGGTGAAGGCGCGGAACAGCGAAGGCGAGCAGGCCGCCAAGGCCGGCGACACCGTACGGATCATGGAGACCCGGCCGCTGGCGAAGACGGTCCGCTGGCGGGTCACCGCGATCGTCGAAAGGGCGAAGTAGCCATGGTCCAGCAAGAGTCGATACTGCGCATCGCGGACAACTCGGGAGCGCGCCGCGCCCTCGTCATCCGGGTGCTGGGCGGCAGCAAACGCCGCTACGCCGGCCTCGGCGACCTGGTGGTGGTGGCAATCAAGGATGCCATCCCGTCCGGGCAGGTGAAGAAGGGCGACGTCGCCCGGGCGGTCATCGTGCGGACGGCCAAAGAGACGCGCCGGAAAGACGGCTCCTACATCCGCTTCGACGAGAACGCAGCCGTGTTGATCAATGACGCGGGCGAGCCGCGGGCCACGCGCATCTTCGGCCCGGTCGCGCGCGAGCTGCGCGAGAAGCGATACATGAAGATCGTGTCGCTCGCGCCGGAGGTGCTGTAGCATGAAGCCGCTGGTGTACAAGAAGGCAAAGCGGGTGCGCCACGCGCCGCCGGTCCGGGTGCACATGCACGTGACCAAGGGAGACACCGTTCAGGTGCTCTCGGGTGACGACAAGGGCAAGCGCGGCGCGGTGATCCGGGTGCATCCCAAGACCGGCCGGGTGACGGTGCAGGGCGTCAACATGATCAAGCGCCATCAGCGCCAGACCCAGACGGCCGAGGCCGGGATCATCGAGCGCGAAGCGCCGATCCATCATTCGAAGGTGATGCTGCTCGATCCGGCCAGCGGAGAGCCAACCCGCGTGCGCCGCCGGAAGGATGCCGATGGCACGCTCGAGCGGATCGCCGTGAAGTCGGACCAGCCGATCCCGAGGAACCGGTAAATGGCGGAGACCACCACGCCCACCCGCAAGGGCGGCGCGAAGGCCGGCAAGGGCGCGCCCGCAGAGGGCGGACAGTCGAAGAAGGGTCGCGACAAGACGGCGCCGGCCGGCGCGCTCGATCACGAGCCGAAAGCGGCCGAGGGCGCGCCCCGCCTGCGCGCGCATTACCTCGGGACGGTGCGGCCGAAGCTGTCCAAGGATTTCGCGCTCGCCAATCCGCATCAGGTGCCGCAGGTCATCAAGGTCGTGCTGAACGTCGGCCTTGGCGAGGCGTCGAAGAACCCCAAGCTGCTCGACGCGGCGGTCGACGAGCTCGGCGCGATCACCGGGCAGAAGGCCATCATCACCCGGGCCAAGAAGGCGATCGCGAACTTCGGTCTCCGGATCGGCATGCCCGTAGGCGCCACGGTGACGCTCCGCGGCGCACGGATGTACGAATTTCTGGACCGGTTCATCAATCTGTCGATTCCGCGGATCCGCGACTTCCGCGGGCTGCCCAATCGCAGCTTCGACGGGCGCGGCAACTACACGTTCGGTATCAAAGAACAGATGATCTTTCCCGAGATCGACTACGACAAGGTCGAGAAGATCCACGGAATGGACATCACCATCGTGACCTCGGCCGGGCGAGACGATCTGGCCATGGCGCTGCTCCGGGAGCTCGGCTGGCCGTTCCGCGGCGAGACTCCGGTGCGCGTCGCGTAACCGGGAGAGAGAATGGCCAAGACTGCCTGGATCGAACGTGCCAAGCGCAAGCCGAAGTTCAAGGTACGCGGCGTCCGCCGCTGCCAGCGGTGCGGACGGGTGCGCGCCGTACTCCGGAAGTTCGGCCTCTGCCGAATCTGTTTTCGCGAGCTCGCCCTGAAGGGGGAAATCCCGGGCGTGCGCAAGGCCAGCTGGTAAGGGGACATAAGTAATGAGCATGACAGATCCCGTAGCGGACATGCTGACCCGCATCCGCAACGCCTGCGCGGCCGGCCACCGTCGAGTGGACATGCCGGTGAGCAAGCTGAAGCGCGAAGTCGCCCGGCTGCTCCGCGACAATCACTATATCGCGGACTTCAAGCTGCTCGACGACGGCGCCGCCGGCGTGCTGCGCCTGTATCTCAAGTATCACAACGAGCTGCCGGTCATCCGCGAGCTCAAGCGGGTGAGCACGCCCGGACTCCGGCGCTACGTGAAGTGCCGCGACCTGCCGCGGATCAAGAACGGCCTCGGCATGGCGATCGTCTCCACGCCGCGCGGGCTGATGACCGACCGCGAAGCCCGGACGGCGAACCTTGGCGGCGAGCTGCTCGCCGTGGTCTGGTAGGAGGCCGCGATGTCGCGAATCGGCAGGAAGCCGGTCGTGGTTCCCAGGGGCGTGACGGTGACGCTCCAGGGGAACAACGTCGCGGTCAAAGGTCCCAAGGGGGAGCTGCGGCGGGTGCTGCACCCGGAAATGCAGATCGCCATGGAGAACGACCAGGTGACGGTGACGCGTCCTTCCGACGAGAAGCGGCACAAGGCGCTGCACGGCCTCACCCGCACGTTGGTCAGCAACATGGTCGAAGGCGTGTCGAAGGGCTTTACGCG